>CABYGA010000012.1 GCA_902518415.1 uncultured Pelagibacteraceae bacterium
TCATTTTTTTTTATAAATATTAGTATAGCTAAGTCTGATGAAACTCTCATTGGTTTAAATGCTTCAGCAAAACACTATTGTGTTTGTTTCTTTATATCAGAGATGAAAAGTGATTATTGCGATGAAGCATATGATCGTGTTATAACTGCATCGGTTTCAGACGATGAATTGTACAGTCAAATTAAACTATTGGGTTACAATAAAGATGAGGTGGGAAAAGAAATCTCAATTGAATATGGAGAGTATAATATAGTTTCTGTTTTCACTGAGGAAACTGGTTGTTATTTTAAAAAATAATTAATAACTTTGGTATTTGCAGGCAATAATTTTATTTTTTTTATCTCTTTAATTGAAATCCATTTTAATGTTTCATTATCTTTATTTTCAATTTGACCTGACCAGTGTTTAACTTCAAATGTATACATCATTAACAAGAATGCTCGATACTGATGCCTAGTGAAAATATAGTTCTTTAACTTGTTTTTAGCGATATCAATTCCTAATTCCTCTTTCAATTCTCTTATTAAGGCTTCAAAATAATCTTCGAAATTAGATAATTTTCCTCCAGGAAACTCCCAACAATTTCTGAATGTTTTTTTATTTTTTCGGCTCATGATTAGAATTTGGTCTTTTTTATTTCTAATAACTGCTGAAGAGCAAAAAACCAGATTCATGACTTATATGAAGCATTTATATCTATATATTTGTGCGATAGATCACATGTTAAAATATCAGCGTGTGAATCTCCTATTGCGAGATCAATTTGTATTTCAACCTCTTTTTGACCTAAGTACTTCTTAATATCAGAATTATTTATTTTAGTATTAGCTTTTCCATTCATTGCTACTAAGTAATTGCCAAAGTAAATCTTTAATTTGCTTTGATTGATTTTTTCATATGTTTTGCCAATTGCCATGATTACTCTCCCCCAATTGGCATCTCTTCCATAAATCGCAGTTTTAAAAAGATTTGAATTTGCGATAGATCTTGCAATTTTTTCAGCCTGCAAACTATTCTTAGCTTTCTTCACTTTAATTTTGATTAATTTAGTTGCTCCCTCACCATCTCTAACGATTTGTTCCGATAAAGAGCTGAACACTTTATATAAAGAGATTTTCAAGCTATTTATTCTTTTATCATTTATAGAATTAATTTTGTTTTTAAGTTTAATTTTATTCGAGCTGGCAAGTATAACTGTATCATTCGTTGACTCATCTCCATCAACAGAAATTCTATTGAATGACTTGGCATTAAGTTGTTTTAATAAAGCTTGTAAAATTTTCTGAGGAATTTCTAAATCAATAAATATAAATCCTAACATGGTTGCCATATTTGGCTCAATCATTCCGGATCCTTTGGTAATTCCCGTAATTCTTACTACTTTGTTATCAACTTTAGTCTTTGATGAAATAGCTTTTGGAAAAGTATCTGTGGTCATTATGGCTTTTGCTGCATCCATCCAGTCATTACTTTTAATTTTATTTTTTCTTATCGCATTTATTATTTTTTTTTCAGGAAATTCTTCTCCTATGACACCTGTAGATGCAAAAAATATTTTACTTTTTGAAACTTTAAATTTATTTGAAACAAGTTCGCTTATCTTTATTAAAGACTGATGACCTTTTTTTCCTGTAAACGTATTTGCATTTCCAGAATTAATTATTATTGCTTGCACTTCTTTTTTTCTCAGCGCCTTTTCATTCCAATCAAGAGTACAGGATCTCATGGTAGACTGAGTAAACACTTCAGCTATAGAACCTTTTTCTTTAAAAATAAAAATTGCTACATCGTTTCTTGACTTATCGTAAAGATTGGCACAGTAGGTATAAAGTTCTATGCCTTGAATACTTGACACCTTGTTTACCTTTTTTGGTGCAAGTGGTGATTTTCTGTATTTTTGTCTCACTATTATCTCTTTAATTAATAATACTAATTTTAACTTAATTGAAGTTAGTATTTAATGTATAAAAGCTTGCAATTAAATAGAAAATAACAATATCAACTTACATGTTTAATCTAAATTCAATAGTAAATTCACTTTTTAGCGGAAATGATAAGAAAAAAATTAGTGAGTTTTCGAAAATTGCCAAAGATATTGACGCACTTGAACCAGTATTTGAAAATAAAACTCAAGAGGACTTAATAACTCATATCGAAAAGATTAAAGCTAAAATCAAAGATGGGGCAAGTATTGATCAATTTATTCTTGAAGCTTTCGCTATCGTTCGAGAAGCAGCAAAAAGAACACTTGGGCAAAGACATTTTAATGTTCAGTTAATTGGGGGGATGATTCTTCATAACGGTGGTATAGCTGAGATGAAAACAGGCGAGGGTAAAACACTTGTATCCACACTTGCTGCATTTCTTAACTCACTAACTGATGAAGGTGTGCATATAGTTACTGTAAATGACTATCTTGCAAGAAGAGACTCTGAGTGGATGGGTAATGTATTCAAATATCTTGGACTAACTGTTGGATGCCTCACAAATGATGTGACCGGGGTTGAGGAAAGACAAAAACAATACAACTGTGACATTACGTATGGAACAAATAACGAATTTGGTTTTGATTATTTAAGGGATAACCTAAGAGTGCTGAAAAAAAATATGGTACAAAGATCTCATAATTTCTGCATTGTTGACGAGGTTGATAGCATTCTTATAGATGAGTCACGAACACCCTTAGTAATTTCTGGAGCTGTTGAAGATAAAACAACACTCTATAATTCTGTAAACAAGATTATTCCTTTCTTAGACCCAGAAGATTACGAAATTGATGAAAAGACAAAAACAGGTACTCTTACAGATAAAGGAAATGATAAGGCAGAAAAAATTTTAAAGGAAAAAAATATTATTACTGAAGGTACGCTTTATGACGTATCAAATGTTTCAGTAGTTCACCATATCAATCAAGCATTGAGAGCAAATAAACTATTTGAAAAAGATCGAGATTATATAGTTAAGTCTGGAAGTGTAATTATCGTTGATGAATTCACAGGCAGAACAATGGAAGGAAGAAGGTATGGCGATGGCTTGCATCAAGCAATAGAGGCAAAAGAAAATGTAAAGGTGCAAAATGAGAGCCAGACCCTAGCTTCTATAACATATCAAAACTATTTTAGACTTTACAAGAAAATATCAGGAATGACTGGAACAGCCCTTACCGAAGCAGAAGAATTTGCAGATATATATAATTTACCAGTTTTTGCAGTTCCTACAAATACATCTGTTGTCAGAAAAGATAATGAAGATGAAATATACCGCACATCAGAAGAAAAATATGATGCAATCATAAAACAAGTTGTTGAATGTAATCAGAAAAATCAGCCTGTTTTGATTGGAACCACTAGTATTGATAAGTCAGAAAAAATATCAAAAAAATTAAAAAATGCCAAAATTAATCACGAAGTTCTTAATGCAAAGCAGCATGAATCAGAGGCAAAAATAATTGCTAATGCTGGCGAGCCAGGCGCTGTGACGATAGCAACAAATATGGCTGGAAGAGGAACTGATATTCAACTGGGTGGAAATTTTGAATTTAATAAAAAGCAAATGAAAGATCATGGAGGTTCTGATGAATTAAAAAATAAAATCTCCATGCAAAATAAAAGCGTGATTGATGCTGGTGGTTTATACGTGATTGGAAGTGAAAGACATGAAAGTAGAAGAATAGACAATCAACTTAGGGGTAGATCTGGAAGACAAGGAGATCCAGGTGAAACTAAATTTTTTATAAGTTTAGAAGATGATTTGATGAGAATTTTTGGTTCTGAACGAATTGATAGCGTTCTTAAAAGTCTGGGTCTTAAAGAAGGTGAGTCAATCCAACATGCGTGGATATCAAAAGCTCTTGAAAGAGCGCAAAAAAAAGTTGAGGGTCGTAATTTTGATATCAGGAAAACATTATTAAAATTTGATGACGTTTTAAATGATCAAAGAAAAACAATATTTGATCAAAGGCTGGAATTGATGAATGCTGATGATATATCTGAAATTGCAAAAGACATGCAATACGATGTCGCTGATGATATTATAAATCAATACGCTCCTGAAAAAGCGTACATAGATCAATGGAATATCGATGAATTAAGTAAGGAAATTACTCAGCATTTTTCTCTAGATTTCAATCTAAAGAAAATAATAGAAGAGGAAGAGATCGATCATCAAGGATTAAAAAATAAAATTTATAAAATTATAGATGATATTTCAATCGTCAGAGCTCAAAATCATTCAAAGGAAAAAATAAATGCTGCAGAAAAAATGGTTCTTCTTAAAATCCTGGATGATAAATGGAAGGATCATATAAATAATTTAGAACAATTACGATCAACAATCGGCCTTAGAGGATATGGGCAAAGAGATCCTCTTAATGAATATAAAAATGAAGCATTCAGTTTATTTGAAGGATTAATCAATAGTCTAAAAACTGATGTAACGAAGATTTTCTCTCGGATGCGAATACGCGAGAATACTAATCTTAATATTGACAATGATAATGACGAAGTTGATCAATCGTCAAATGAACCTATCAAAAAAGATAAAAAAATATCAAGGAACTCTCCTTGTCCATGTGGATCTGGGAAAAAGTATAAACACTGTCACGGAAATATTAGCTAAATAAGTAGTAAGCTAATCCTACTGAAAAAATAGTAATTGTAAAAGCAGCGATTGCTCTGAATAAAGTACTATTTTTGAATTTCTTTCTATCACTTGCCTTTCCATACTTTTCATCAAGCACAGAATTTGCTGTAGTAAGTGTATCACTAAATAACCCTGATCGCCCAATCTGCAAATATCTTTCTTGTCTTGCGTGTTTTAAATCATTTCCATGTTGGTTTGATAAAATATTAAGATACTCTTCTATTTGATCGCCGACATTGTTCATTGCGATGAGTCGATTCCTATGGGCTCCGCCTGAAGGTTCCTGAATTATTTTGTCAATCACGTCTATTTTCAACATATCATTAGCGGTAAGTTTAAGTGCTGATGCAGCCTCAACAGTTTTTGAGTTATCCTTCCATAAAATTGAGGAACAGCCTTCAGGTGAGATTACAGAATATATTGAATTCTCAAGCATCAAAACGGTATTGCCCGTTCCTATTGCAACCGCTCCTCCAGAACCTCCTTCTCCTATAATTACCGCTACAATAGGCACTCCTAGTGATAAGCAGCATTCTGTAGTTTTCGCAATTGCTTCTGACTGTCCTCGTTGTTCTGCTCCCACTCCTGGATAAGCGCCAGGTGTATCCACAAATGAAATAACAGGAATATCAAACTCTTCAGCAAGTTTCATTAAACGTTGGGCTTTTCTATAACCTTCAGGTCTTGGCATGCCAAAGTTATGCTCTATACGAGAAGTTGTGTCATGACCCTTTTCATGACCAATAACCAAAACAGATTTTCCCCTAAATTTTCCAAATCCACCTATAATCGCCTTGTCATCTGAAAATGCTCTATCACCTGATAAAGGAAAAAAATCTTCAATTAAGTGTTCTATGTACTGCTTTGTTTTTGGCCTATCTGGATGCCTGGCAACAAGTGTTCTTTGCCACGGGCTTATATTTGAGTATATTTTTTTATAAGTATCACTAATCTCTAACTCAACTTTAGAGATCTTGTCTAGCATATCCTCAGAAGGAGCGCTGTCATTCAGACTTTTTAATTCAACTATCTTACTATCGAGTATTTCAATTGGTTTTTCAAACTCAAGATAAGTGGTCATTAAATATAAATTATATTAACTTAAAGTTTCAATTAATTTAGTTTGTTCAATGATTTGCTCAGCCTGTCTAATGGATGCAGCATCTATAAGTCTACCATTGAGAGTGGCAGCCCCTGCCCCAGATTCTTGAGCTTCTCTCATTGCCTTAATAATATCTTTGGCTTTTTGGACTTCGCTTTCAGGTAATGTAAAGACTTCATTGGCTAGGTCTACTTGACTAGGGTGAATCGCCCATTTCCCTTCACACCCGAGTATTGCAGTTCTTCTTGCATGCGATTTAAATCCATCTGGATCTGAAAAATCACCGAAAGGTCCATCAATAATTCTCATGCCGTGAGCCCTGCCAATAGTTGTCATTTTAGAAATAGGATAATGCCACATATCATTCCAATGATTATTTCTCTCTCCATTAGTTTCGTCTGTTAAAATGGAATAATCTGAATTCGACCCACCTATATTAGTAGTCCTCATTCTGACTGATGCAGCATAGTCAGCGTAACCAAAATGAAGAGACTCAATTCTTTTGCTGCCAGTTAAAATACTGTCTAAGTTGGTGATACCCATAGAAATTTCAATAATTAATTCAAAACCAATTTTTTTGTTTCTATTTATTTTGTCTTCTATTTGAGTAACCATCATGTCAATGGCATAAACATCAGCCGCAACTCCAACTTTTGGTATCATTATCAAGTCAAGTCGTTCACCACCTTGCTCCATTAAATCAACTACATCGCGGTAACAATAATGAGTATCGAGGCCATTTATTCTGACAGAAATAGTTTTTTTTCCAAAATCAAGTTCATTTAGAGCTTTAATAACATTTTCTTTTGCTTGCTCTTTGTCTTGTGGAGCCACCGCGTCCTCTAAATCTAAACAAATAATGTCAGCATTACTCTTGCATGCTTTATCAAATAATTCGGGTTTAGAGCCTGGAACGAATAACTGGGAACGATTTAGTCTTGTTGGTTTTGTTGGTACAGATGTGAAGCTCATATTGTTTTTTCTATCACTATAAAATTATCTTTTCAAGGCCTTCTTCAGATACAAATTTATTTATTGTAAATTTTTGAGAGTGGGTGGTTATCTTTAACAGTCTTTTTCAATCTATCATTTAAAATATGAGTATAAATTTGAGTTGTAGAAATATCTGCGTGACCCAGCAATATCTGCAAGGATCTCAGGTCGAGACCGTTTGCAAGCAGGTGTGATGCAAAGGCATGACGTAGTTTGTGAGGACTTACAAATTTCTCTTCTATGCCTACTTTTATCGTAAGTTCTTTTAAGAGCTGATTGAATCTCTGTCTGCTTATATGTCCTAATTTAGAATTTTTTGAAGGAAATAACCACTTTTGATCATTTTTATTTTTAATAAATAATTCTCTTATTTTTAAATAGTTTTCGATTGTGCCTAATGTATTTTTGTCAATCGGAACAAGCCTTTCTTTATTTCCCTTTCCATAAACAAGTAAAAAATTTTTTTTCTCATAAAGTGCTGAAATCCGCAAGTTAATTAGTTCCGTTATCCTTATGCCTGTTGAATAAAGTATCTCAAGCATCACTAAAAATCGAATACCTCCATTAGACTTATCTTCTCGGGCAGCTTTTAAAAGTCGATCAATTTGCATATTTGTTAGGAAAATAGGTAACTTTGAACTTTTCTTTGGAATATTTATTTTTTTTATTGGATTTGATTCTAGAATTTCCTCTTCGACTAAAAAATTAAAAAAGTGCCCTAACGCTGAGATTTTTCTAAGTACAGTAGATCGCTCAAAACCCTTTGCATTCAATGAAGCAACGTATTTTTCAATATCTAGATTTAAATTTTTTGATGAAATTTTATCTATATTAAGTTTAGTTATTTTTAAACATTGCTTGATGTCAAGGCTATATGATTGAATAGTATTCTTACTAAGTCCTTTTTCAGACGCAAGAGACTCTAAAAAATTTTCGATTAGTGATGCATTGGCCATTTAATCTAAAGCGTATCTTTTGTGAGATATTCAAATACGTATTGATTTGCATATAAAGGGTCTATGTTAATAAGTCCCTCTATGATCGTAAATATTGTAGTTTCATGAAGATTTACGAAATTTTGATCACCGTGTATGAGATTTAAAAGCAAGATCATTTCTCCAATCTGATTATCTAGTGATTTTAAGTATTCATCAAGCTTCACATTTGTAATTACAGATGAAACCCTGTTTAAATCATTTGGCGTTTTCCAATAATTACTTATTTTCTCATCTGTCATTAACTCATAATATTTGACAATAATGTTTTTTTGTTTTGAGCTAAGTTTTTTATCTTTAAGTAAAATTTCAAGCTCATCTAAAGAAAAAGAGATATCAGAATTGAGGAATAAATAAAACTTAATCTTCGCCATTAATATTTTATAATCATCTTTATAATTAATTACATTTAACCATTCCTTACATTTATCTAAATCTTTGTTAAGTATAAGAATTAAACAAACATCTAAACTTTCTGCTGCAAAATTTTGTTTTGGAGTAATTACTTTAACTTTATCATAAATAAGAGTTGAAGCTTTATTAAGGAAGCCTTGCTTGCTAAATGTATCGATAAATTTTGGAATTAGTTTTACAATTTTTTCTTGAGATGCAGTTTTTCTAATTTCTTGATAAATTGAAATCCTATTCTCCAATGTTATATTTTTTTCATTACCATTATCAAACTTATAACCTTTATAAAAATCTGCCAAGTAGGACACGTCAAGTAGCCCTAGTTCTAGCAATGTTTCAATGATGTTTATTTTTTTTAAGTTACTATCTTGACTAGATAAAACATAGAATAATTTATATTCAATATCTGCATCTTCTTTAATCAGGTTATCGTAATTTATCTTTTCATTCTTTAGCAGATTTAATTTAATGAGACTAATGTCTCCAATTTCATTAGTATTAGTAAGTTCATCATTTAATAAAGAAATCAAAAGTTCAATATATTCTTTTTCGTGCTTAGTCTCTTCACGCATAAGAGAAATATTTAAATCCAAAGCCAACAAGTTTGAGTTCATTGCATTACAAAATGATGTGTAATATAAATCATTAAAATAATCAGAAAAATAAGTTACATCTCTATTACAAATTCTCTTATAATTTCCACTAATAAGAAAATATTTTTCAATATTCCTTAATATCTGTTCATTAACTTCATCTTCATTCATTAGAGTGGATAATAAATAAATTTCTTCAAAATACCCTTTGGAGGCCAGAAAATTAATTTTTAAATCTAAATAACTTTGAGCACTTTCTAAATTATATTTTGGAGGAGTAGCTATAGTAAGAAGTGAATTAACCAACAGCGCTCTAAGTGTTGAACTATGGGATACTTCAGGTAAGGAATTTATCAAATACTCAATATCAGAGTAACTTGATCCATCCCATAAAGTTGTATCAAACCCACCATTTGAGATATCTATCAAGCCAAGTGAGTCTTTTCTAGAATAAGAAAAATCAGACTCTTTTACTGCAGACTTTGACTCTGTATTTTCATCAATTTTCACATCCTCTTCTATGTCATTTTCATTAATTGGCACCAAACTATCCTCAGCCCAAATATCAAATGGTTCTTTCGTGTCTGTTTGTTCGGCATTTGCTGAGAAAATTATAAAAATTATACTTACGAGATAAATAGTAATAATATATAGTAGATATACAAAAATGCTTTTTTTCGTCATAACAATTTCTTTTAACAGATTAATCTGAAACTGTGAAATTTATTCACATTTAATGATGTCAAAATTAAGACTTTCTAATAGTAATAAAAGTATTGTTCTTGTGGGTCACATGGGATCAGGAAAATCAACGATAGGCAAAAACCTCTCAAAGAAATTGGGTATTGATTTTTTTGATTCTGATAAAGAAATCGAGTTAAGAGAAAAAATAAAAATTAGTAATATCTTTAGTTTACACGGGGAAAAATATTTCAGAAACCTTGAGGAAAAAATTAATCTTAAACTTCTTAAATATAAGAATGTAGTTCTTGCACTTGGTGGTGGAGCATTTCAAAATCCTTCTGTAAGAAAAGTAGCATTAGAAAAATGTAATTGTATTTGGCTAAAATGTAGCTTAAATCTATTAGAACAAAGGTGTAATTTTAAAAAAAATAGACCTTTACTTGAAAATAAAAATATTAAATCAGAACTGTTAAAGTTAGATAAAATTCGAAGAAAAAATTATTCTAAAGCCCACTTATCAATAAATGTGGGGGGGAAAACGAAATATCAGGTTACAAAGGAATTACTAAATCAAATTAAATTTAATGATTAAAACTCTCAAGGTTACAACTCCTCTTAAGAAATATAATATAATTATTGGCAATAATATTATAGCCAGCTCTGGAAAATATTCTAAAAAATATTTAAGGAGTGATAGGGTATTCATTGTTACAAATAAGCTTCTTAAATCTTTGTATTTAAAAAAAATAAAGAACTCATTTGTTAAGCATGGAATAACTGTCAGCGAAATTATCATTAACGATAGTGAAAGTAAGAAAAATCTTGAGTCAGTAAAAATCTTAACAAGCCATTTATTAAAAAATAAAGTTGATAGAAATGATACTCTGATTGCTCTTGGGGGAGGCGTAATAGGTGATCTCGTTGGATTTGTAGCAAGTATAACCCTAAGGGGTATTAACTTTATTCAAATTCCTACAACTTTACTTTCACAAGTAGACTCATCAGTTGGTGGGAAAACAGGAATTAACACGCCAATTGGAAAAAATTTAATAGGTTCTTTTTATCAGCCTGCTCTTGTTATTTCTGACGTAGGCATATTAAAGAGCTTATATAAAAGAGAGGTATTGTCAGGATATGCAGAAGTAATCAAGTATGGCATTATAATGGACAAAGCGTTTTTTAATTGGCTATTAAAAAATGATAAACATTTTTTGAGTCAAAATGCTAATTACCTAATAGAGATGGTATATAAATCATGCAAAAATAAAGCAAAAATAGTAAATCAAGATGAAAAGGAAAAAAATATTAGAGCCTTATTAAACCTTGGCCATACTTTTGGACATGCTATCGAAGCACTTAATAATTATAAAAAAACAGTTGTGCATGGTGAAGCTGTTGCGATAGGAATAATAATGGCACTAGAGCTATCTTTCTTAGAAGGAAAAATATCAAAAGACATTATAAATAAAATAAAATCACATTTTGATAAAATAGGCATTAAAAGAAAAATACCAAAGCAATTAAAACTGCATTTAAACACTTCACAGTTTATAGAAGCAATGTCTTCTGATAAAAAAGTAAAAAATAAAAAAATAAATTTAATACTATGTAAAAGTATTGGTGAAGCTTATATCACTGATACTTTCAAACATAAGAACATGAAAAAGGTAATAAAAGATTTTTTAAACTAAATGTTATTTGAGATAATTATTTTATTTTTCGCTATTATTATACTGCTTGCATTATCTGCATTTTTCTCAGGATCAGAAACTGGATTGACAGCCAGTACAAGAAGTCGACTTACAGGTTTGCGAATGAAAGGTAGTAAAAATGCTGATGTTGCTCTTCAATTGCTAAATAAAAAAGAATCATTAATCGGTGCGATATTATTAGGTAATAATCTTGTAAATATTCTTGCTTCCGCATTGGCTACAAGCCTACTCATTAAAGTATTTGGAAATTCAGGTGTAGCTTACGCAGTAATAATCATGACGGCATTAATTGTGATCTTTGCTGAAATTCTTCCTAAAAGCTATGCAATTGCGAATGCGGAGAAATTAGCGTTGATTGTTAGTCCATTATTAAAACCACTGGTTACTGTACTGGCGCCCGTTACATGGATTATGGAAAAAATAGTTTTTTATATTCTAGGAATTTTTGGAATTAAACATGATCAAAATTCTCGCAGTATATCTGTTGCCGATGAAATAAGAGGAACGGTAGACCTACATCATAAAGAAGGTCGACTATTTAAAATTGACAAGGATATGGTTACTGGAATTTTAGACTTATCTGAAATTGCGGTTGAAGATATTATGGTACATAGAAGCAACGTGTTTATGCTTAATATTGATGATGATCCTGAAAAGATTGTTAATCAGGTAATAGAAAGCCCATATACAAGAGTCCCAATATGGAAAGACAATAATGAAAATATAATAGGTTTAATACATGCTAAAAATTTACTGAAATTACTTAAAGAAAAGCAAACCCTTTCAATTACGCGGGAAGACATAAAGGATTCACTTATTAAAACATGGTTTGTTCCAGAAACAACTTCTCTGAAAGATCAACTTCAAATGCATCTTAATAGAAAAATTAAATTAGCAATGGTTGTTGATGAGTACGGAGTACTGAGTGGAATGATTAGCCTAGAAGATATTATAGAGGAAATCGTTGGCGAGATAAGTGATGAACATGATATTGAGCTTTCTGACATAAAGAGGAATCAAGATGGTTCAGTAAAAGTAAAGGGTTCGACAGAAATAAGAAATATCAACAGAAGTTTTGGATGGGATTTGCCTGATGAAGAAGCGAATACGATTTCTGGACTTATAATAAATGAGTCAAGATCCTTTCCCAAGACTGGTCAGATTTTTCAATATTATGGTTTTAAGTTTGAAATATTAGGAACTAATAAAAATATTATTACTCAAGTAAAAATATCTTCACTTAATTAGAGAATATTCTGCTTCAGTATGCAACTTTAGTCTGATTGAATGAATATCATCTAAAATTTCCTGTTCGAGTACTTTATGCACTTTTCTCTCTCTATCAATTCGTGATAGGTTTAGAAACTCTTCAGAAACTATAATAAGTTTTATATGGGAAGTATCTTTATTTTCGCCAGAATAATGGTTTTTGTGTTGGTCAGAAAAATTTATTATTTTGAAAAATGATGGTTTAAAAAAATCATTAATCTTCCTGTTTATATTTTTTTCAAGACTCATATATAATCATATATACTTAACATAATTAATTGCGATATGGATAACAGAAAATGCTCTTTTGAAAATTGCCCCAATGATGGAGAATTTAAAGCACCTTCATCGCCAAAAGAGCTTAAAAGGTATGTATGGTTCTGTTTGAAGCATATCAGAGAATATAATAAAAAGTGGAATTATTTCTCTGATATGTCTGCTGACGAAATTGAAGAGTTTATTGAAAACGACATCATTGGCCACAGAAAAACCAAAAAAATAGGCACGAATGATGTGAATTACTTCGAAAAAATATCAAAAATCTCCGAACAGATGTTTTCTGGCATGAATAATCTTGAAAACCTGAATATGCACCCTAGTTTTTATAGTTCTAAATATCTAAATGCACTAGCAACTTTAGGTATGGACAAAAAAGAAAGTTCATTAGAGGATATTAAGTCTAAATTCAAAAAGATTGTAAAAGAACTTCACCCTGATACAGTTGGACTGAATGAAGAAAACAAAGAAAAACTTACTAAGGTTCTAGAAGCCTACAAAATAATAAAGGATCAACATGACAGCAACAGAAAACCTAATTCAAAATAAGCCTGACATTTCTATTTCAGTAAATCAGGCCTTTGGCATTGATACAGATTTACACGTTGAGGGGTTTTCAAAGAAGTCTGAATATGTTCCAGATATCGATAGCAGCTATTGTTTTGATAAAGCAACAACAATGGCAGTTTTATCGGGTTTTAAATATAATAGAAGGGTAATGGTCCAGGGATTACATGGTACTGGAAAATCTACCCATATCGAACAAATTGCTGCGCGGCTTAATTGGCCTTGTATTAGAGTTAACCTTGACAGTCATATAAGCCGAATTGATTTAATAGGTAAAGATGCGATCGTATTGAAAGAAGGCAAGCAAGTAACAGAATTTCAGGATGGAATTCTTCCTTGGTCATTACAAAATCCAACGGCATTAGTTTTTGATGAATACGATGCAGGTAGGCCTGATGTCATGTTTGTAATACAAAGAGTCTTGGAAGCAGATGGCAAATTTACACTTCTAGATAAAAATAGAGTTTTAAAACCAAATCCTTATTTTAGAATGTTTGCAACAACAAACACAGTTGGCTTAGGTGATACCACGGGCTTATATCACGGAACACAACAGATTAATCAGGGTCAAATGGATAGGTGGAATATTGTGACCACACTCAATTATCTTAATTTTGAGCAAGAAAAACAAATCATGCTCTCAAAAGTTCCTTCTTTTAACACACAAGAAAAGCAAGAAATCATTGAACTTATGATTAAAGTAGCAGACCTATCCAGAAAAGGGCTATCAAATGGAGATATATCAACGGTTATGAGTCCACGAACAGTTTTAACCTGGGCTCAAAATGCTGAAATATTTGACTTCAATTATGCAATGGCATTCAAACTTACTTTCTTAAATAAATGTGATGAGAGTGAAAGACAAATTATATCTGAATATTATCAACGCTGTTTTGGTGACGATCTCTCATTAGAAAAGAATGAGTTTAACTTAATATAGTGAAAGAAGATATTTTAGAAGATATCAAAAGGGCTATCTCATCTGCTACAAGGGCTATTGCTGAAAACAAAGAGCTTGAAATTGTATTCGAAGATACCGGTTCTTCATCTGAAAATAAAATTGTTTTACCCCAAATAAAGTTAGATGTTAATCCTGAATCGCTTAGCCAGCTTAGAGGGAATGCTGATAATCAAGCCCTAAGATATAAATACCACAATCAAGACACTTTCAAAGAATACGAGCCCTCCGGAGAAAAAAATAGAAAGATTTATGAAATACTTGAAGATACTCGCATACAACTAATAGGCAGTAAATTGATGAGAGGTGTTAAAAATAATTTACATTCTCTCTATGAAGATAAATTTAAAGACAAAAATATTTCTGAAATCTCTAAACAATCTGATATTGATATTGAAGATGCTATTGATTTATATTTTAGAAATAAAGTCAGTCCTGATTATCTACCTAAAAATTCTGATAAAGCAATAAGCGTATGGAAGAAATGGCTTCAAAGTAGGATTGGCGACTCTTCCAATTCGCTCTTAGAGAATATTTATGATCAAAAAGTTTTTGCTGAAAATGTAAATAAATTAATAAATGACTTAGACTATTATGATGAACAAAATAGTAATGATGAAAAGAATGAAGAGGAAAAAAATCAAAACACAGAGCAACTCGAAAATAATGAATTAGATGAGATGGAGAATCAGTCATCTTTTAGTGATGATGAGGCCACACAGTCAGAAGAAGAAGTGGGGTATGAAGAAACAGAAATGAATATTGACCAACAAGAGGATGATGAACTTTCAGAGTTTGATGAAGGAAATAGTGAAAATGCAACACCTCAGTATAGAGCTGAGAATTCAAGTGAACAAATACTAAGTGAGTATGGTATATACACTGAGGAATTTGATGAGATAATTACTGCTTCAAATATATGCGAAGATGAAGAATTAAACCGCCTTCGCGCTTACTTAGACCAGCAACTAAAGTCATATCAAACAATTATTTCTAGATTGGCTAATCGATTACAAAGGAAATTGCTTGCTAAGCAAAATCGAAGCTGGGATTTTGATTTAGAAGAGGGATTGCTAGATACATCAAGATTAACCAGGATTATAATGGACCCATATCACTCATTATCCTTCAAAAAAGAAAAAGATACTGACTTCAAAGATACAGTAGTTTCACTCTTAATTGATAATTCTGGATCAATGAGAGGAAGGCCCATTACTGTAGCTGCTATGAGCGCAGATATTCTTGCCAGAACTCTCGAGAGATGTGGTGTGAAGGTTGAGATACTTGGCTTTACAACAAAAGCTTGGAAAGGTGGCAAAAGTAGAGAACATTGGATGCAAAACAAGAAGATTCCAGCACCAGGAAGATTGAATGATTTAAGGCACATTATTTATAAAGCTGCAGATGAACCTTGGCGTAGATCAAAAAAGAATTTAGGTCTCATGATGCGAGAGGGTCTATTAAAAGAAAATATTGATGGAGAGGCACTTTTATGGGCGCATAAAAGGCTGCAAGTCAGATATGAAGCAAGAAAAATATTAATGGTTATATCCGATGGAGCTCCTGTAGATGATAGTACTTTATCCGTGAATACAGGAAATTATCTTGAAAAACATTTAAGAGGTGTAATCGAATGGATAGAATCAAAATCTGCCATTCAACTGTTGGCCGTAGGAATAGGTCATGATGTTACTAGATACTATAAAAGGGCTGTCACCATAGTAGACGCTGAACAGTTAGCAGACGTTATGACAGAGCAGTTAGTTGATTTATTTGAAGAGAGTGAGAAAAAAAGTAAAAGTCAGCTTGCTAATTAATTTTACTCGCAGCTATGCCCATTGCGCGTTGTAATCTCTTAGCTTTAAGTGATAGTTTCTTACTTTTTGTTTTTGTTAAAAATTCGTCTATTCCACCAAATTTCGAGACTGTTCTAATTGACGACGTAGCCACTGATAACTTTATTTTTTTATTCAACAATTCACTTTTAAAAGTTACTGCTTGAAGATTAACATTGAATTTTCTTCTAGTTTTATTATTGGCTTTACTTACGTTGTTTCCAAATTGAACTTTTTTGCCAGATAAATCACATGCTTTTGTCATAATTTGTGTTAGTTAAAGATAATAATAAATATTGTCAATATGATTATTTACTCTGCAAATTCTTGGTAATAGCTTCAATAGCTTCAAACATTTGAATCTTGCCATCCATTACTTTTTGTGAAAATTTGCTAATACTGCCGTCTGCTTTGATTTTCTTTTGAATATTGAATTGGATTATTTCTCTAACCTCTTCTTCTATCCAATAATTAAACTGTTTAGCACGCCTTTCATCAAAATTTTTATTTTTTTTATTTTGTGAGACTATATTCTTTATGGTTTCTATTACTTTTTCCATGCCAGTTTGCTCAATGGCCGAGACAAGTAAGACCTCCTTATCAGCAGTATCATTTGATTTTTTATAATAACTTATTGCCGATTTATAATCAGAAGCAGTTTTAGAGGCCTCAGATTTTAGGTCACCATCATTTTTATTAACTATAAATATATCAGCATATTCCGTTATCCCTTTTTTTATTCCCTGCAGCTCATCTCCAGAACCTGGTCCTACAATTAGAGAAAATATATCTACTAAATTAGTTGCCATGATTTCTGACTGACCTACACCAACAGTTTCAATAAAAATAAAATCATAACCCGCTGCATCCAATATGATTGACGCTTCTCTTGTTCCAATTGAAATGCCCCCCAAAGAACCCCTTGAGGGAGTAGACCTTATGAATGTATTGGGATTTTTAGAAATTTCTATCATCCTAGTTTTGTCGCCCAATATAGACCCTCCTGTAATCTGTGAAGATGGGTCAATAGCTAAAATGCCAAGCTTATAATTTTTTTCAACCAGATAACGACCAAATGATTCAATAAATGTTGATTTGCCAACACCAGGAGGTCCTGAAAATCCAACACGAATTGATTTACCTGGCTTATTTAATAGCTCTGAAATCAGTTTTCTACTTTCTTTTTTATCATTTTCCCTAGAGGACTCAACTAATGTGATGGCTTTAGCAATTGCAGCTCTTTCACCTTTTATAATTTTTTCAACAAGCTGCATTTAATTATTTTTATGAATTTTATCTGATATCAAATCGATAACCTTTTCTGCTGATTCAATAATATTTGAACCTGGGCCAAAGATGGCTGAAATATTATTTTTATATAAAAAGTCGTAGTCTTGCTCAGGTATAACTCCACCAACAAAAACAATTATTTTTGACTTGGGATCTATTTCTTTTAGGCTTTTCATAAGCTCTGGTACAAGTGTTTTGTGACCTGCCGCAAGTGTTGAGACACCTATTGCATGTACATCATTTTCAATTGCGTCTTTTGCCACATCTTTTGGAGACTGAAATAAAGGACCCATATCAACATCAAATCCCATATCTGCAAATGACGTAGCAACAATCTTTGCTCCTCTATCATGACCATCTTGACCCATCTTAACTACCAAAACTCTAGGTCTTCGACCATTTTCCTCTTCAAAAATATTTACTTTTTTTGTTACATTCATAAAATCCTCATCACCCTCAAAATGTTTTCCATATACCCCTGAGACACTTAACGATGTTGCAAAATGTCTTCCATATACTTGCTCTAACGCTTTTGAAACTTCCCCAACTGTTGCTCTCTTTTTTATAGCATCAATTGAACACGCTAACAAATTACTGTCCTCTTTGGCTGCATTTACTAATTTAGCTAGAGACTCATCAACTGCCTTTTGATCCCTAGAGGCTTTTATGTCATTTATTTTTTTTATTTGATCATCTCTCACTTTATTATTGTCAATTACCCTAACATCTACCTTTGGCTCTTTGGGGTTTTTAAACTTATTTACCCCAACAACAACTCTTGACCCACTATCTACTTTTGCTTGTTTTTTAGTAGCCGATTCCTCAATTTTTAATTTTGGCACGCCCGCCTTTACAGCTTTCGTCATCCCTCCAAGGGACTCTATCTCTTCTATAATCTCCCAAGCTTTTTTTGATAATTCGTCAGTAAGACTTTCTATAAAATATGATCCTGCTAATGGATCTACAGTATTCGTTACGCCAGTTTCATTTTGAAGAATAAGCTGAGTATTTCTAGCTATTCGAGCTGATTCATCAGTAGGAAGAGCAATTGCTTCATCAAATGAATTAGTGTGTAAACTCTGAGTTCCGCCTAGTATAGCGGACAGTGCCTCATAAGATGTCCTAATAATATTATTATATGGATCCTTTTCAGTAAGTGATACTCCAGAAGTCTGACAGTGTGTCCTGAGTATCATGGACTTTTCATTTTTTGCTCCAAAATCTTTCATTATTTTATACCATAATGTTCTAGCTGCTCTGAGTTTTGCAATCTCCATGAAGAAATCAGTTCCAATAGCAAAAAAGAATGAAAGACGTGGAGCGAAGTCATCAATATCTAACCCTTTTGAGAGAGCTGCCCTTACATATTCCATACCGTCAGCAAGTGTGTAAGCAAGTTCAAGCACATTATCTGCACCTGCTTCTTGCATATGATAGCCAGAGATTGAAATCGAATTAAACTTTGGCATTTCCTTAGACGTAAATTCAATTATGTCAGCAACGATTTTCATAGATGGATCAGGAGGATAAATGTATGTATTTCTCACCATGAATTCCTTTAAAATGTCATTTTGTATAGTTCCAGATAGTAAATTTTTGTTAACATTTTGCTCTTCCCCGGCAACAATGAATGAGGATAAGACAGGAAGCACTGCCCCATTCATCGTCATTGATACAGACATTTGATCAAGTGGAATGTCATTGAATAGAATTTTCATGTCTTCAACAGTATCAATGGCAACACCAGCCTTGCCAACATCTCCCATTACTAAATCATCATCAGAGTCATAACCTCTATGAGTCGGCAGATCAAAAGCAACTGAAAGACCTTTTTGACCAGATTTTAAATTTTTCTTATAAAAATCATTTGACTCCTCTGCTGTAGAAAACCCAGCATACTGCCTTATCGTCCAAGGTCTATTTGTATACATTGAAGCTTTTGGGCCCCTCGTATATGGCAACTGACCAGGTAATGAGTCATTATCTACAAATGAAAGATTCTCAATGTCAGCTTTTGTATAAACTGGCTTTATTTCAATACCTTCGTCTGTTTCAGAAGACGCCTCGTTGAGATCAATCTTGGTTTCTCGTTCAAAGCTTTTCTGCCACTTTGTATAATTATCACTATTATTTGTTTTCATATTTAATTAAGAAACTTTTAAATTTAGACTATGTGATGTATATAATTATTTGATTATAAAAAAAAATAGAATATTTAAAGAACATAGCTTGTTAGTGATTCGGACACATAATCTACCTGTTTTGTTCTATATTATAAACAATATGTTGTGTCAGTTAATAGTTAATATACAAAAATAATATTATGTTTGAAAAGTTTACATCATTGTTTGAAAAGACTGAAACTAAAGAAGATAACGAATTTGATGCAACGCAGTTGGCTGTTGCCTCGCTAATGATTACGACAGCAAAACACGATGGCATATTTGATGAAATTGAAAAGGAAGAAATTCTTAAGTTACTTAACAATTACTACAAGTTGACAGATGAAAGCTTAATCAATTTGTTTGAAATATCTGACTCTATGGTTGATAACGCCAGTGATATTCACCAGTTTACTTCAAAAATAAATTCTTCCTTAGATGATGAAGAAAAACTAGCAATAATTGAAATGCTTTGGAAGATAATCATTGCTGATGGGCGAATTGATGATTATGAAAATGCTCTTGTGAGAAAACTATCAGGACTACTTTATATTGATGATTTTAAAGTTGGTGAAATCAAAAAAAGACTTACAGGTTAATCCTCTATGACATACGTAGTAAATGAGAATTGCATTAAATGCAAATTCACTGATTGTGTGGAAGTTTGTCCAGTTGATTGTTTCTATGAAGGTGAAAACATGCTAGTAATCAATCCTGAGGAATGTATTGACTGTGGTGTTTGTGAGCCAGAATGTCCGGTAGATGCAATAATCTCTGATACTGAAGATAAAGATGGCAAATGGTTGAAAATTAATACGGAGTTCTCTAATGAGTGGCCGAATATTACATTAAAAAAAGATCCGCCAGTTGATGCGGAAAAATATGAGAATGAAGATGATAAGTATATCAAATTTTTTTCAAAAAAACCTGGGGGATAAGTCAATTATATGAAAAAAAATAAGAAATCCATAAAGAAGAAAAAGAAAATTATTAAAAAAGTTCTTAAGAAAAAGAAAGCCATTAAAAAAGTTCTTAAGAAAAAGAAAGTAGTAAAAAAAACTATTAAAAAAAAGAAAGTTGCCTCAAAAAAAAAGGTAGGAGCAAAAAAAACTGTAAAAAAATTTGTAGCTCCAAAAATGCCTCAACAATCTAATAAAAAGGTTAATAATAGAATAATTAATCCTTCCCACTATCAAGCAAAAAAAGTAAAGAAATTTTTAGAAATAAAAACAATAAAAGAAAAAAAAGTCAAAAAAATATTTGAGACTAAAGACCATGTTGTTTATCCAACTCATGGCGTTGGGCAGGTCATCGATATAGAAAAAAGAGAGGTAGTTGGTCAAAAGCTTGAAATGTACGTCATTGAATTTGTAAAGGATAAATTAATACTAAGAGTACCAGTTGATAAAGCAAAGAAACTCAGTTTAAGAAAAGTTTCAAAGCCATCAAAAATCCAAAATGTTTTGAAAATTCTCTCTCAGAAAGCCAAAATTAAAAGAACTATGTGGAGTCGACGCGCGCAGGAATATGATTTAAAAATTAACTCTGGAGAAATTGAGCAAATTGCTGAAGTAGTTAGAGATTTAAATAGGGCAAACAACCAGATAGAACAGTCTTATAGTGAACGCCAACTGTTTGAATTATCTTATGATCGTTTTTTACGCGAAGTTATTGCAAGCCTTAAAATCACTGAAGAAAATGCAATCAAAAAAATAGACAAAATTCTTGGAAGAGACAAATTAAAAAACGCCCCTAGTCTGTTAAACTAAGGGCGCAAAAAAAAAGCATTGATTAATCAATGCTATTTATCTTTTCCTTTTTTTCTTTTTAGCTGGCTTCCTTTTAGCGGCTTTTTTCTTCTTTTTAGGAGCTGCTTTTTTCTTAGCTTTTTTCTTTGCCTTCGCAAAGATTACTTTAAGTTCCTCCATAATTATCTCCCCCCATTTGGGTTTAGTTAGAGGTTAATTAATGAATCAAAAGTTTGATTCGTTATGTTCAATGATTAAACTTTTATTGAAAACTGTCAATTTCTCAATCTTTTCAAAGATTAGCACTAAAAATGTAAGAAAATTAAATTTATTTTAAATTATTAGTTTATTTATTTAAATACTTATAGTCATTGAATTTTTTTTAATAAAAAAAACTTATTCTTTAAAATTTATAATTTTAAAACAAAAAAAGAAAAAAAAATTTGTTATAAGTTTATTTCTGATTAATGTGCGCTCGTAGCTCAGTAGGATAGAGCACAGGATTCCTAATCCTGGGGTCGGATGTTCGAATCATCTCGAGCGCGCCAACGAGAATTTATCTAAGCTATTTCAGAACCGTTATCTACCAATTGACGCGGTTCCAACAATATCACTTCTTCCCTTTTATTTATGGCACCTAATACTAGCACTTCTGATTCGACGCCTGCAATATTTCTATTTTCAAAATTGCAAACTGCAACAATTTGCCTATTAATTAACTCATCTATTGAATAATTAGTGATTTGAGCAGAGCTGATTTTTATTCCTAATTCTGGACCAAAATCAATTGATAAAACATACGCTGGTTTTCTTGCTTTTACATTAATTTCAGCAGATTTAATGGTACCTGTTAAGATTTGTATTTTTTGAAAATCATTATATTTTACAACGCTTTTTTTATCTATAAGAGCCATATTGGCAGTTGTTTATACCCTTAGTTGTTTGATTCAATTTGTAATTATTTATTCAATTTGTATTTTAGCCTCATGTCAAGTTTTGATGATACGAATGAAATGAAAGCTTTTACTAAAAAAGCCATGTCAATTCCCCTTTTGGCTGAAGAACACGAAAAAGTTTTAGCTAAAAAGTGGATTGAAAAGAAAGATGAGAGTGCTCTTCACGAACTTACGCAATCTCATATAAGATTAGTAATTGCTTTTGCAGTAAAGTATAAAAATTATGGTTTAAACCTCAGTGATCTAATTCAAGAGGGTAACATTGGATTAATGAAAGCCGCTGAGAGATTTCAGCTCGATAAAGAAGTTAGATTTTCTACTTATGCAGGCTGGTGGATAAGAGCTTCTATTCAGGATTTTGTTCTAAAAAACTGGTCACTAGTAAGAATAGCTACGACATCAAAACAAAAAAGCCTATTTTTCAATCTAAGAAAATTAAAACATAAAATCCATCAAACTGAGCACGGATCAATTGACTTTAGAACGGCTCAAGGAATTGCAAACGATTTAAATATTTCTACGTCCGACGTCATTAAAATGGACAGTAGATTAAGCCAAAATGATAGTTCTCTTAATCACAAAATTAATGATGAAAGCCAAAGTGAATTCATGGAATTAATTGAAGACGAAGATGCGAGGCCTGATGATAAGGTTTTAGAGAAGGATCAAGTAAATTTCAAAAAGGAATTAATTAAACGATCCCTTGAGATACTAGATGATAGGGAAATTAGAATTATTAAAGATCGCCACTTAATTGAAAATACTAAAACTCTAGATGTACTAGGAAAAGAACTTAAAATTTCAAAAGAAAGAGTTAGACAGATTGAAAAAGCTGCAATGATGAAGTTGAAATCGTATATTGCTAACTCTCAAAGCAAAGATCTCCTTTTTAGCTAGCTAATTCTACAATATATTCTCCCAAAACTAAGGAGGAAGTTAAACCAGGTGATTCAATCCCATAAAGATTTATTAAATTCTTACTTTTGTGAATCTCTTCACCTTGTATGATGAAATCACTTTTTCCCTCTCCACGATTTTTCAACTTTGGCCTTACCCCCGAATAACCTTTTTTTAATAAACTCTTATCAAAAGTAGGTATATATTTTCGAATATCATTATAAAAAGATTCAAGTCTATTCTCATCTACATCATAACTTATTTCATCAATCCATTCTACATCTGGACCAAATCGTACTTGCATACCGATATCTAGACCCAAATGTAAGCCAAGACTTGCTTCATTTGGTATAGGGTAAATTAAGTGCCTAATATTTAAATCCTTACTGGTCTCAAAATAATTTCCTTTAGCTAAGTATGTCTTTGGAATTAGTGTCTTATCCATGGAGGATATTGATTTGGCAACATCTTCAGCATAAAGACCCGCTGCATTGATTAAAATTGAAGACTCAATTTTGATTTCATCATTTTCATTAAGAACTGTCGAGACATGAACATTGTTCTTTAGTTCAGATTTAATAAATCTACTGTTGTAGGCAATGCTTCCTGACGACTCTAACTCTCCTAGATATGATCTCATTAATGATGCTTGGTCAACAATGCCTGAAGATGGAACAAACAATGCTTCCTCACATTTTACTAGCGGTTCCACCTGAGAAACATAATCTCCAGTCACTTTCTTTATTCCTTCAACACCATTATCCCCTGCTTTTTCATATATCTCATCAAGCTTTGGGATTTCGTCTTTTGAACAAGCCACAATAAATTTGCCTGTATTGAAGTGTGGGATTCTAAATTTATTACAGTATTCATAAATACGTTTATTTCCAGGAGCGCAAAATTTTGCTTTTAATGAATTCTGATCGTAATAGACACCAGCGTGGATTACACCACTGTTTCTTGAACTTGTTACTGAACCGAAAGTATTCTCTCTTTCAACGACTAGTACGTCCCTTCTTTCAGCGGCAAAAGTCTTAGCAATTGCCAGCCCAACAACTCCTCCTCCTATAACTAATACGTCTACAAAATTATTACTCATAAAATTTTCTTTATCATTAATGATACTTTCTTTGTTTCATTTTCTGTAAGCTGATATCCAACGTTTTCATAGTTGAGGTTTTCATGAAATTTTTTTGATATAGGGTTTGGTGGCTCAATATTAAATTCACATGCGATTAATTCATACTCACTAATGTTTTTTTCTAAGTCTTGATATAGACTTTTTCCAATACCGTTTTTCTTAAACTCATCCATAATTACAATTCTATCGATATAAGCAAACTTTTCATACCTTCCACTAAACCATTTATAGTTTAAGCTTTTATAATCAAGTCCTGATGGCAAAACTAATAAAAAACCAGAAATGACACCGTGAGAATTCTCAGCTATTTTGAAATATAGTTTTCTATTAAGAAACCACTCAAATTCATTATAGGATACATAATTGACAGCTGGAATTGCAGACTCATTAATTCGTACAATCTTATCTATATCAGAATGTTCAGCATCTCTTAACGTAAACATTTTAACAAGTTACATTATAATTTTCGACAAATAGCTTTGGCATCCTTACTGGCTTAAAATTATTGAGACTTATGCAAGCGTAATCAACAAAAGAAGTGAAAATTGTTTGATCTTTAGCTATATTAACAACTTGAAAAAATCTACTTAATCTAATTTTTTTATCAGTTGAAATAATCCAAGTTGAAATAGCCACTTGGTCTCCTTCAAACAAAGATCCTGTAAAACTATTTTCACTTTTTATTACAACACAAGCACATTTCAAATTTTCATATACCTTTGGAGTAATACCTAATCTTGCTGAGTGTTTCCAGCTTACAATTTCACACCAATTTAAATAAACTTTATTATTAACGTGGCCAAGGATATCAATATCTTCTTTTGTAACAGTAAATTCTTCGATAAACGGATTTTTATATTTCCAATTTAAATTTTCTAACATGATTATTTTCTGACTTCCTTAGGAAGTTTAAATTGAACATCTTCCTCACCAAGTGAAACATTCTCAATCTCTAATGAATAGTTTTTTTGAAATTTTGAAATTATATTTTCTACTAAAATCTCTGGCACTGATGCTCCTGACGATATTCCAATAATATTACTTGAAGAATAATTACTTAAATTAAGACTTTCTGCATTTTCTAATAAATGAGAATTAATACAGCCTGCTTTTTTTGCAACCTCGACGAGTCTGTTCGAATTAGATGAATTCTTAGACCCAACTACAATAAATGCATCACACTTATCAGCATATTCTTTAATGGCCTTTTGCCTATTTGAAGTAGCATAACATATGTCTTCTTTTGGAGATGACTCAATATTTGGAAATTTTTTACGTAATTCATTAATAATGTTTTGGGTATCATCAATAGACAAGGTAGTTTGAGTTAAATAAGCAATTTTATCATTTCCAGAAAAATTAAGTTCATTTATATCATTTATAGTTTCTACTAAGTAAATAGCATCTTGAGGCAATTGACCCATAGTTCCTTCTACTTCGGGATGGTTCTTATGTCCTATTAAAATAATTTTGAAGCCTAATTTATAAAACTTGTCTGCCTGCACGTGCACCTTTGTAACAAGTGGACAAGTAGCATCTATAATAGTTTTATTATTATCTTTTGCATAATTAGTAATCTTTTTTGAGACTCCATGTGCTGAAAATATAATTGGTCTATCTTTTGGAGCATCTTCAATATTCTTTAAAAATACTGCTCCTTTTTTAGTTAAATCATCGATCACATGCTTATTGTGAACAATTTCGTGATTTACATATACTGGTGATCCATATTTTTTAAGTGTTTCTAATACAACATCAATAGCTCTAGTAACTCCTGCACAAAAGCCTCTTGGCGAAACTAAAATTATTTTCTTACTATTATTCATACTAGTCAAATTTACAAATTTCTTTATATAGTATTTCTATATGAATATAGAAAATATAGTTGAAAAATTTACCACTTTCATAATATCCCATAAAATTAAAACTATTACGTTAGCAATAGTGCTTGTTTTACTTGCTACTTCTGGTGTACGTTTTTTAGAAACTCCTGCTGGCTATAGATCTTTTGTTGAAAGTGATCAGCAGAATTACCAAGATATACTTAATATAGAGGAGAAGTACGGCACGATTGATACGCTTACTTTTGTGATAAAGCCCAAAAGTGGTGAAATTTTTCAAAAAAATGTTCTTAAAGTCATAGATGAATTGACAGAATTATCATGGAAAGCTCCATACTCATCAAGAGTTAGTTCATTGACAAATTATCAATATACAACCGTTGATGGTGACGACATAAACATTAGTGACTTCATAAGTGACATAGACTCACTTACTGATAATGAATTATTAGATCTAAAAAACCTAGCGTTAAAAGAAAAAAATATAGTAAACTTTATATTATCGAAAAGTTCAAAAGTAAGCTTTGTAAATATTACACTTGATGTACCTATTGGGATTGACTTCATCGAACCAATTGCATTTGCAGAAGAACAAAAAAAAATATTTAATGAAAAAAATCCTGACATCTTTGTAACTGTAGCAGGCTCAGCTAGATTTTCTCAGAACTTTCAAGAAACAGCTCAAAGTGATGCTACTAATATGTACCCTGCATTCCTAGTTCTTATAATTATACTCTCATATATACTTTTAAGGTCAGTGTCTGCATCGCTACTATCACTTATTGTTATTTTTCTATCAATTCTACCTTCAATGGGCTCTGCTGGATGGCTAGAGTATCAAGTTCTACCTCCTTTAATTATTGCGCCTATAATTATACTAACTATTGCTTTAGCTCATGCTATTCATATTCTTTCAATAGCACTTTCTAATATGAATGAAGGAATGCAAAAAGATAAGGCGATTATAGAAAGTATGAAAATTAACTTTATGCCAGTATTCTTAACAAGTTTTACAACTGCTGTGGGTGTTGCTGGAGTAAATTTTGGAAATATTCCGGCATTTAGTCAAATGGCAAATGCTGTTGTATTTGGTGCTGCCTACAGCTTTGTACTATCTGTTACAGTATTGCCAGCATTATTTATGATGATGCCTATAAAGTCTGATGGTAAGAATAATATTATTTTGCCTGCCTTGCATGCATTGGGCAATTTTATTTTTAAATTTAAATATTATGTAATCACTTTTATATCTCTGATCACAATTTTTTTAATTTCACTGATACCAACGCTATATTTTGATGATGACTTTGATGCTTACTTTGATCGCGTTGATGACTGGGTTGAAGTTAAGAATATTGTTAACGATGAATTTGGTAGTTCGTTTTTTATTTTTGCTAATATGGATTCAGGGGAAGTAGATGGCATTACTGATCCAAATTATTTAAAAAAACTTGATGATTTTGCAAGTTGGCTTGAGAGTCAAGATGAGGTTGTTACAGTTGCTACAGTTGCGGATGTTATAAAGACCCTGAATAAAAATATGAACGAAGGGTCAGAAGAGTTTTATTCAATACCAGATAATAAATCATTAAATGCACAATATTTCTTAATGTATGAATTTTCAGTACCTTATGGAATGGATCTAAAAGATCAGATGACTGCCAACAAGTCAGAATCACGTTTACTTATAAGACTTAATAACTTTACCTCAATTCAATCTAGAGATTTTCACCAAAGGACCAAAGAGTGGATAAAAAATAATCTTGGCTCCTATCAATCTGATGGAATTGTTGGCATACCTGTGATGTTCCCATACGTATATCAAGAAAATACGAACGGACTTCTAAGGGGACTTATTTTTTCTTTTGGAATAATAATTGTTGTAATTGGCATTACACTCAGAAGCATTAGGTTCGGACTAATTAGTGTGGTTCCCAATGTAGTTCCCTTTGTTCTTGCCTATGGTGTACTGTCAATTTTTACCAAAATAGTAACTTTCAGTCATACTGTTGCCATTCTAATTGCCATTGGTCTTGTGGTAGATGCAACAATTCATTTCTTAACAAAATTTAAAAAAGCAAACGTTATGAATTTGTCATCATACGACGCAATCCAATATTGCTATAAATATGTTGGCTACCCAATCATTGTTGCATCAGTCTGCCTTTTTTGTGGATTTCTATTCTTACTTCAGTCAAGCTTTCAGACGAATTACGTGTTAGGAGGAATGTGTGCATTAATAATTTTACTTGCACTGATAATCGACCTATTATTACTGCCATCACTGTTATTAATCTTCGGAAATAAATCAAAATGAAAATTTATTCTTTCTTATTTATACTAATTCTAATATTTAATTTTTCTTCGTTTGCGGAAACAGATGAAGAAATAGGTTTGAAAATAGCAAAAGAAGCTTATGAAAGTACACGAGGATATATAGATAGTACATCAGAGCAATTAATGATTCTAATTGATCCAAAAGGCAATGAGGTCATAAGAGAAATTTCAGGTAAAAATTTAGAAAATATGGACCCAGATGATGGTGATAAATCATTAATTTTCTTTAATAAACCTAAAGATGTCCAAGGCACAGTAATGCTTTCACATACACATGTGAATGATGATGATGATCAATGGCTTTATCTTCCTGCCTTAGGTAGGGTAAAAAGAATTTCGTCTAGCAATAAATCAGGGGCGTTTATGGGAAGTGAAATTTCATTTGAAGACTTTTCAGGTTTAGATTACAGAAAATACGACTGGAAATATTTAGGTGAAGAAAACTATGAAGGTGAAGTGTGCTATAAACTTGAGTCTTATCCTAAGTATGAAAATTCTGGGTACACAAAGAGAATTGGTCTTACGGACGAGTTGTTAAGAGCTCGAAAAATTGAGTATTATGATAGAAAAGGCGATCTCCTAAAGACTATATATTTTGAGGATCATAAATTATACAACGATGCTATCTGGTTTGCAGATACTTTTCGTGTTGTAAATCATCAAAATGACAACTCAACTATTTATAAATGGGAAAATCGTCAATTAAATATAGGACTAAATAAAAAGGACTTTGAGAAATCCAGTTTGATGCGTTTAGCTGATTAATTGTGATTGAAAATCTTTTTCAACGAAAAATACTTATTTTCTTTTTAGTTTATTTATTTCTTACATCTCATATTAATGCATTAGACTTTAAAGCTTACGGTTTCATTCAACCAGAATCATCTATTTACATAAATGGGGACGGAAAACACAATCAGGATAATTACAATACTTCTTTTTTTGGAAAAGGAACCTTTATATCATACTTGCAAGAAGGTGATGCAAAATTTACCATTAGTGCAATTGGTCGTTTCGACCAGAATGATGATGAACTTCGCTACTTAGATTTTCAAAAGTTTAAATATGAATATTATTTTGACGATATAGCGCTAAAAGTTGGGAATGAAATAGTTTTTTGGGGAGTCAATGAAACGTTTAATGTTGTAGACATTATCAATCAATCAAATTTAGCAGAAGATATAGCTGGAACAAAGAAACTTGGTCAGCCTATGGCTTCAATTTCATACAGTCAGGATTACGGGATATTTGATATCTACTTAATGCCATATTTTAGAGAGAGACCATTTGCTGGCAAAGAAGGTCGTCCGAGACTTTTATTTGAAGTTGATAAGAATTCTATTACCTATGAGTCTTCAGCAAAGAAACGTAAAATGGATTTTGCATTAAGATACTCTGCAGTTATCGAGGATTTAGATATTGGTTTATCTCACTTCTACGGAAATAACAGAACACCTGTCTTAAGCCCTAATCCATCAACTTTAAAATTTGACTCTCATTATCCTATATTATCTCAAACAGGAGTTGATATTCAAGCTACTAAAGGTCCTTGGCTGTACAAGCTTGAGTCTGTAAGCGCTAAAGATGGGAGTGAAAGACATTTGAGCGCTGCGGGTGGAATCGAATATACATATTATAGTATTCGTAATACGCAAAGTGATCTTGGTGTAATTGTAGAATATGCCTTTGATGATAGGAATGATAATCCTTTTAATAACGAAGGTGTTATCGGTTTAAGATGGAGCTTAAATGATATTAAATCTTCTAGTCTAATAGCTGGCTATGTATTTGACATAAGAGGCAACTCAAATCGCTTTCAAGCAGAGTTTGAACAAAGAGTAAATGACGACTTAAAACTTTTTTTTGATGTATCTTTAAATGGAAGCATTGATAAGGCTGATTTTACTCATCAATTTAAAGAAGATTCAAGTTTAACTCTTAAAATTGCTAAATATTTCTAGATTCTAACTTCTGAACTATAAATTTTATCAAACATGTTTTGATCTAAATCTACATATGTTGAGTCGGGTCCTGATGCAAAATAGAGCGGATCTTGAATTCTGTTAGGATTAAATCCTTCTTCGACCAAATCTGTTTTTTTATATTTAAATGTTCCAGTCTTTTCTATCTCAGGACTTATACGAATAAAAACAGGCACACTATAAGCTGGCAATTGTTCGGATAAATATTGATAGAGCTCATCTAATTTAAATTCACTATTTACAACAAGAGATGCCATACCTGCTCTACCATCTTGATTGGGAACCTCCACACCATAAACATTAACTTCATCGATTCCTTTAAATGATGAAATTGCTTCACTTACTTCATTAGTTGATACATTTTCAGATTTCCACCTAAAGGTATCCCCAATGCGATCTACAAAATAAAAATAACCTTGCTTGTCTTTTTTTAATAAATCACCTGTGGAAAACCAACGATCACCTTTTTCAAAAACATCCTCAAGAATTTTTTTCTTTGTAGCTTCTTTATCTGTATACCCTTCAAATTTCCCAGTAAATTTATCATCATTTGGGATGAAGCCAATTGCTTCACCAGCCTCATCATTTTCACACTCGATACAGAACCCGTCTTTATTTCTAATTACAACTTCATTTTCAACATCAAATTTAACAATTTTAGTCGGTAAAATACCCTTTAAATATGGAGGAATTCTTCCAATTGAACCAAATTCACTGTCCACATTTGTTAAAGATACATTTCCCTCCGAGGAACCGTAAAACTCTATAATTTTGTTAATACCAAACCTTTCTTGCACTACTTTCCAGACCTCTGGCCTCAATCCATTTCCATATATTCCTCTAATCTTATGTTTTTTTTCATAATCGTTTTCTTTTCCAGCCACCAAATATCTGAATAGTTCACCAATGTAAGTGATTACTGTAACTTCATACTTTACACAATCTTCCCAAAACTTTTCAACAGAGAATTTCTTTCTAAGCACAACAGTACCACCTGTACAAAAAGTTGAACCTATACCGACTACACCTCCAGTTGCATGATACAATGGAAGAACCATGTACGTTTTATCTGTAGGTTTCATTTGAAGTGAAAACATTTGTAATCCGCATCCAACTAAAAACTTTTGATGGCTAAAATTTGATGCTTTGGGCATGCCTGTCGTACCACTTGTATAAATATAGAAAAGGGATTGGCTATTTGATAAATTTTCTCTCACAGAATTGTCTGGTCTAATTTTTCCTTCTTCATTAAAGCTATTAGACAATGACTCATAGCCTTGAACTTCTTTGCCAGCTACATAAACATCCAAGTCATCCTCGATATAGCTTTGTGCTGACGAGAGGTTTTCCATTAAGTCAGAACTTATAATGAGACTTTTACTTTCGGATTTTTTAATACAATGAGCTAGAGACTTACTTTTAATATTGTTATTTAAGCAAGCTACAGTAACCCCAATTTTTGCTAAGCCAAACCAAGTAAAGATATACTCTGGCTTATTTTCCATTAATAAAGAAATTGCATCACCAGTTTTGTATCCTTTGCTAATTGCCCAGTTAGCAATTTGATTAGCCTCATCATCCATCTGTCGGTACGTATATTTTTTTTCCTCAAATTCTATTGCAATGCTATCTGGAGATTTATCTACCTGCTCCTCCATGATATCTGCCACAGTTGTTGATTTTTTTTTATCAAACTTTCTAGAACGTCCAACAAGTTGCAAGAAAAATTTAAAATAACTATACTCTCTAGATACTGTATTTAAAATGCCCATTTAAATTCCTAAACTTTCTGAATATTTCATTATTGTTTTTGTTTTTGGCCCAAAATCAAATGAAATTTTATCAATTTTGGTTACCGGTCTTACCCCAAGAATACTATTTGTTAAGAATACTTCACTTACTTTTTTTAGATTATTCAATGATATGCTCTTTACTGCAACCTTTTTCTTTTTCAAAAGCAGCTTTCTGACAGTGCCATCTAGAGCTCCATCTTTTAGGGGAGGTGTAAAAATTTTGTTATTTTCAACAAAATAGATGTTTGAACTAGAACAGCAGCATATTTTATTTTTTTCATTTAAGAATAATGCATCATCAAATTTTTCTTTTTTTGAAATATGTTTTGCAACAATATTTTCAAAATAATTGCTCGTCTTATTTTGTGACAATATTGAATTACTTAAGCGTTTTATATCTGAAGTTTTAATTCTTATCTTTGGTATAGTCTTGTTGGTGCCTAGATTTGAAAGAGTAATTAGAAAAGTGCACGCATGATCATTATTAAAATCAAGCCCTCGAGCCTTCGATACTCCCCTTGAAAGCGTTAATCTAATGGCCACACGCCTTGTGTCTATTTTATTTTTTTTTACTAATTTATAAATTATGTCTTCAAGCTTTTTTTTTGAGATGGAAAAATTGAAGTAATTTTTTTTGATAGATTTAATGAATCTTTCATAATGGTAGTTAAATAAAATGATTTTTTGATTATTAAAAAGAATTGTTTCAAATATAGCATCTCCTAAAAGGAAGCCTCTATCCCTAACATCTATTAGAATATTTTTATTATTTGAAAATTTATTATTAAAGTAAATTATCATTCTACACGTTGTGCTTTATGTGACGCGTTGTTTCTTGTTGTTCTATTTATATTAACTAGGTTTTCTACTTTTTCATTTAGCTCTATAAACTCGTTTAGTGGATCTGAATCAGAGACAATTCCTCCTCCAGAATTAAGGTAAGCTCTTTTTTTATTTACAGTTACTGTTCTTATAGGAATATTAAAATCAGAATAACCAGAGAATGATACATATCCAATAGCACCACAATAGACGCCTCTATTACTATCTTCTAGTTCAGAAATTATCTGCATTGCTCTAATTTTTGGAGCTCCTGTAACTGATCCTCCAGGCATACAAAAATTCAAAATATCAAATATATCACTTCCCTTTTTTATATTTCCTTCAATATCTGAGACTAAATGATGAACATTATTATAGGTTTCTACTTCTGCAAGTCTCGTAACTTTTACTGAACCTGGTTTACAAGCTTGAGAAATATCATTTCTTAATACATCAACAATCATAAGATTTTCTGCATTATCTTTTTCACTTGCTTTTAAAGTGGCAACTAATTTTCTGTCTTCTAATTCACTTTGTCCTCTTTTAATTGTGCCCTTGATTGGCGACACCTTGATTTTGTTACCCTCAAGTCTTAGAAATCTTTCTGGCGAATAAGATAATATTGTAAAATTTGAATTTTTAATAAAACAGGAAAAAGGTGTTTCTGTATTTTCTCTGTACTTTAAATAATATTGAACGGATTTAAAATCATTAGGTATTTTTGACAAAAATCTTTGTGTTATATTAGCTTGGAAGATGTCTCCATCTTTAATGTATTTAAGAACTTTTTTTATTTTTGAAATATATTTTTTCTTTGTAAAATCTTTCTTCCAATTAAATCCTTTTAATTTTACTTTAGCATTATTTAATCTTGGAATTGAATATAAATTTTTAGCTTTTTGTAAGCGTACTTCATGATTTACTTTATTTTTAATCTCATTATTTAGATTGCACGAAAATAAAAATGCTTTCTTAAATTTATTATCAAAGGCAAAAACAATATCAAATAATCCTAAATAGATATTAGGAACAATTTTTTCATTTTTTTTATTATTTCTTATTTTTTCATTAATTAAACCAGATTCATACGATAAATATCCGGCATAACCACACTGAAAATGCGGTAAGCTTCTTATTTTTTTAAAACTGACTTTTGATAATATATTTCTTGCTTTTATAAATTCTTTCGATGAGAAATTTATATTTTTCTTATTTATTTTAATGGAGTCTATCGGATCAAACGCAATATATGAATATCTATTATTTTTTGAAATAGTATTGTTCGCACTGTCTAAAAAAATAAGATTATTCTGATCTTGAAATCTTAATAGTGCATCCTGAGGATTTATGTAATCAAGTTTTTCTGTTTTAATTTTAATTCTTTTCATAGTTTTTGTTTGGTAGGGATATCCGGAGTCGAACCGGAACGCCCGAAGGCACCAGATTTTGAGTCTGGCGCGTCTACCAATTCCGCCATATCCCCATTTTACAAATTATTCTTTAAACCATTATTATAATCAATAAGAGCCTAAAATTATTATGTATGCTAATATATGTATATTACCATAAATTATGTTAAACTCTATTTATCAAAAATTTAAGCTATATTTCGTCTCTAAAACTTTACAGTTCTCTAACAGTCCATTCGCGTATCCTTTTCTATTTGTAATTTGCTTAGCAGAA
>CABYGA010000013.1 GCA_902518415.1 uncultured Pelagibacteraceae bacterium
CAATTAAAACAGCATACTGGAATCATACTCCTTTACTCTTAGTAACGCCTCAAGCTGCTAACAAAACCATTGGTCAAGGCGGATTTCAAGAAGTCGAGCAGATGGCTTTATTTAAAGATATGGTTTGCTATCAAGAAGAGGTGAGAGATCCTTCCAGAATAGCAGAGGTCTTAAATAGAGTAATATCAAAAGCGTTTAGGGGCTCAGCACCTGCTCAAATAAATGTACCAAGAGACATGTGGACACAAGTTATTGATATTGAAATACCAACAATTATAAATTTTGAAAGACCAGCTGGTGGGAATGAAGCAATATTAAAAGGATCAGAGTTACTATCTAATGCTAAATTTCCTGTAATTTTATCTGGCGCTGGCGTTGTACTAGGTGATGCTATTGAAGAATGCAAATTACTTGCTGAAAGATTGGATGCTCCCGTTGCGTGTGGATATCAACATAATGATAGTTTTCCAGGTAATCATCGTTTAGCGGTTGGACCCTTAGGTTATAATGGATCAAAAGCAGCTATGGAATTAATTTCAAAGGCTGATGTTGTTCTTGCTTTGGGTACTAGGTTAAACCCTTTTTCTACTTTGCCATGCTATGGCATAGATTATTGGCCAACAGAGGCATCAGTAATTCAAGTCGATATCAATTCAGACCGCATAGGACTTACTAAAAAGGTAACTGTAGGCATTTGTGGAGACTCAAAGCTTGTAACACAACAATTAATAAATAACTTAGCTCCAAGTGCCGGTGATAGTGGTAGAGATGATCGAAAAGCATTAGTGCATCAAACTAAATCTTCTTGGCTACAAACGCTAAGCAGTATGGATCACGAAGATGATGATCCTGGAACCACATGGAATGCAGATTCTAGAAAGAGAGACTCTGATAGAATGTCTCCGCGAATGGCTTGGAGAGCAATCCAAGCGGCTCTGCCCAGAGAAGCAATTATTTCTTCAGATATTGGTAATAATTGTGCAATAGGAAATGCTTATCCTACTTTTGATGAAGGAAGAAAGTATCTTGCTCCGGGACTATTTGGTCCGTGCGGATACGGTTTTCCCTCAGTTCTAGGCGCTAAAATTGGATGCCCTAACATTCCAGTTGTAGGATTTGCTGGCGATGGTGCATTTGGCATTAGTATGAACGAGATGACCTCTTGTGCAAGAGAAGAATGGCCTGCCATTACCATGGTAATTTTCAGAAATTATCAATGGGGTGCCGAGAAAAGAAATTCAATTCTTTGGTATGATAATAATTTTGTTGGCACTGAATTAGATCCAGAACTAAGTTACGCAAAAGTAGCAGAAGGATGTGGCTTAAAAGGTGTCATAGTTAGAACGATGGAAGAATTGACTCAAAACCTAAGGAAGGCCTGCGAAGATCAGGATAAAGGTATCACAACATTTATTGAGGTTATTTTGAATCAAGAATTAGGCGAGCCTTTCAGAAGAGATGCAATGAAAAAGCCTGTTGAAATTGCAGGCATTGACTCCAGTGATATGAGTCAAGAGCAAATAGGCTAGGATTTTCTTAAAATATAAATTTTATTTTTTGCGCTGGAGTTGTGACGAGGAAGTGCAAGGAATGGCCTTGAGATATACAAAGATGTGTATTCATTGGATCTGTAGGCTAGTTCTGTATCAAAACCTAATTTTTTAAAAATAGTCTCAGAAATTGAAAGTATTAAGTAACCATTTTTTTTTGTAACTCTTAATAATTCTTTGATTGCACCTGGCCCTACATGACCAGCAGTAAGGACTCCTGTACAGACTATTAAATCAAACTGATTACTTTTCAATGTAGTTTTTTCATTTAATGATTGGCAAACAAGCTTTTTAAAAATTTTTTTTGATTTAGCAAGTTCTAGCATTTCTTTTGAATTATCTAAACCCGTTAGATTTTTATAATCTAATTTACTCAACTCTTCAGCTACTAATCCAGTTCCACATCCAGCGTCTAAAATATTTGCTTTTTTTGAAATTTTTATTTTCTTACTAAGAATGATCTCTTTTAATCGTTTTGGATAAGCGTATCCCCAATCAGTTAAATCTTTATCGTATTCCTTTGCCCAACTTTTATAATGAAGTTTTAATTTTGTTGGATTTTTTTCTGAATAAACAATTTTAAGCCATTTTTTAGCCATTAGAGTTCTTAGTCCTTTTTATATTTATGCAAATAGTATAAAAATTAGTTATATATGTTAATAGGTGTTCCAAAAGAAATCAAACCTCAAGAAAATAGAGTAGGACTATCTGCTGATAGTGTAAAGAGACTTGTTTCAGAAGGTAATAGGGTAATTATTGAAACAGGGTCAGGTATAGGCTCAGGCTTTACTGATGCAGACTACTCTTCAGCGGGCGCAAGCATTTGCAATACTGCCAGAGAGGTTTTTGATGTAAGTGAATTAATAATTAAAGTTAAAGAACCTCAAAAACAAGAAGTCGAGCTCCTTAGAAAAAATCAATTATTATTTACCTATCTTCATTTAGCCGCCAACAAAGAACTTACACTAGCCCTAATGAAATCTGGATCAACGTGTATAGCCTATGAGACTGTTACAGATGAGAATAACCGTCTACCATTACTTGCCCCAATGAGCGAAGTTGCAGGTAGAATTTCCATTCAGGCAGGAGCAAGGTCATTAGAGATGATAAATAATGGCAGAGGAGTACTTTTATCAGGTGCAACTGGAGCTCCACCAGCAAATGTAGTTATTATTGGGTGCGGTGTAGTTGGATTTAATGCCGCATTAATAGCGCATGGAATGAAGGCAAATGTCATTTTAATTGATCAATCTCAACAGAGGCTTGATGAACTAAAATCATTCTTTAAGAATGAAGTTACGACTGTGATTTCGACACCTGATAATATTGATGCAAATGTAAAAGATTGCGATTTATTGATAGGGGGTGTTCTTGTACCAGGCGCATCAGCACCAAAACTAGTTTCTGAACACTTAGTTTCAAAGATGAAGCCAGGCTCTGCTCTTGTTGACGTAGCCATTGATCAGGGAGGCTGCATTGAAACTAGTAAGCCAACAACTCATGCTGATCCAGTGTATGTTCTTCACAATGTAGTTCATTATTGCGTTACAAATATGCCAGGATGTGTACCCAGAACATCAACAATCAGTCTTAATCAAGCAACATTGCCATTCGTATCTGATTTAGCTAAGAACGGTCTTAATAAAGCTTTGAGTTCTAATAAGAATTTCTTAAATGGCCTAAATGTAATGGATGGAAATTGCACACAGCAAGATGTAGCTAGAGATCTTAATTTAGATTTTTGTGAGCCTGAAAAGTTAATTGCTTAAATATCTTCAACAGCTTTACAGAGATTTGTTAATTTTTTTATCGCCAACTCGCGTGATAGATATCCAAGACCACAATCAGGAGCAGCTATAAGCCTATCCTTATCGATATGGTTAAGACAATCTAAAACTCTATATCTAATCATATCAATATCTTCAATTTGACTTGATGCTATTTTTAAAAGACCAAATATAATTTTTTTTGTCTTGTATTTTTCTAATAATTTTAAATCATTGTATCGATGTGCATCTTCAATAGAAATTGTATCAATGCAACTCGCCTCTAATGCGTCAGCCAAATTAAAATAGCTAGATAGAGGAGCCTTTGGATAATCAGTCGAGTCTATTTTATCAGGATAGCCACAACATATGTGTACGATTTTATCGCAATCATCAATACCATGAAAACAACGTTCAATATTATCAATTCCAAACTCAAGAGCTTCTTTTGATTTTCTAGCAAATAGCGGTTCATCAATTTGAATATATTTGCAGCCTGCATCGACGAGATTTTTAATTTCCTTATTTAATGCTTCACCTAAGTCTAAGCACATCTTTTTTTCTTCGTAATAAAAGTTATCTGAAATAGTATCAGCAATAGTAAGGGGTCCAGGCAATGTAGCCTTAATTGGCTTGCTTGAAATAGATTGATTAAACTTAAATTCTTTATCTAAAAAATAACCATTAAATTCTATTTTATTTGTTATTGTGGGAAGCCAGCAATTATAATTACCAGTCCTTGCAGTTTTTTCAGTGAGTATTTTAAAGTCTATTCCTTTTAAATGCCTGCAATGATAGTGAATATAATTTTCTCTTCTAACCTCTCCATCGGTGACAATATCGATTCCGCTCGCAATTTGATCATCAATGACTTGTTTTGACGCTTCATTTACTAGACTTTCGTATTGACTGCCCATCTTATGTTTTTCTTCTTGGTATTCAGAAGTTGGTCTTTCGTTGTCAGTACCTTTTTCTCCTTTAAACCAATCTGATAAAGGTAAAAAAGATGGCTTAGGGAACGAACCAATTGTAGTTGTTAAAATCATGATAAAAGTCTATTTAAAACAGTGATTTAGCCAAGTACTAAGTATCAAATATTTTCAAAAAATATGTTTATATGAATCAGGCATTTATCAAATTCTCTTAATGTAAAAAATTATAGTTAATTTTTATTCATATTTTTCAGATGCTTAGATTGAAATTAAATTATTTAAGACCAGAGATTTACACAAATTTCTTAAACTTTATTCTTTACACCTTCTCTCTTATGTATGAGAATTTTTTATTAATTAATTAACAATGTGAGGAGTAGCCGTGAAGAAAATAAATAAAACTCTTAAGGCTGCAAAAGTTTCAAGAAGATCAGTCCTAAAAGGTGCAGCTGCAACTGGAGCAGCAGCAGCTATTGGTCCCTGGTATATTCCAAATGCTTTTGCCGCGCCTGTTGTAAATGTTTTGATGTGGGGTGAGTATCTACCTGATTCAGTTGTAGCTGATTTTAAAGCTAAAACTGGCATTACTGTTAACCACACCAAAATCGGTGACAATGGTGAAATAATATCAAAAATGAAAGCTGGTGGTGGCGCAGGTTATGACCTAGCAAGCCCGACGAATATGAGGGCCTTGCAATGGGAGAACCTTGGTGTCTTAGCTCCATTCGATATGAATAGAATTAATACTAGCGCCGTAAACCCGGGGATGCTTGCAGTAGGTGAGCGTGATTGGAATTTTGGCGGGAATGGATCTCACTGGGTTCCACAATTGTGGGGAACAGAGTCAATTTCTTGGAGAACCGATAAATGGACTCCAGATGGTCTTCCAAGTTTTGGTGATCTATGGGAGCCTAATCCAGGTATTGATGGAGCCTTCATGATGGGTAGAACTTACTCAATGATGACAGGTTGCGGAATTTGGATGCATCACCAAGGCAAGATGGACTTCTGGTCTTCTTATAATAATGAAGATACTATGAGAAAGAACTGGGAGACAATTACTGATTTCTGTATTTCTAAAAAAGGAAATCTTGTTAAATTCTGGTCAGGAGCCGATCCACAGAAACAAGGATTTACATCTGACGGTGTAGTCGTTGGACAAACCTGGGATGGCCCAATTGCAGCAATGATGAAAGCTGGCGAACCAGTTGCTTATCAAACTACAGATGAAGGAGCGTTAGCATGGATTGACGGTATCACTTTATCTGCAAAAGCTGAGAACATTGATGAAGCGTATGAATTAATCAATTACAGTTTTACCCCTGAAGTTGGCGGTCAAACTATTAATGAAATTGGATATAATTCAGCTGTTAATGGCGCTTCTGATTTCTACTCACCAGAAACAAAAGCTTTAGCTAAAGCAATTTACCCAGGGGATACTTCTACTAAGTTGAATCCTTGGCCACCAGAGCCACCTTGGTTTGCTGATGCAAGAGCTGAGTACGCGAATAAGTTTGAAACGGCGTAATTAGTTTCTAATAACATTTAAGGCGCTCAAGATCATATCTTGGGCGCTTTTTTGTATCGTGTTTATTAATTTAATAACTATAATTTTCTTATGAGCGCAGACGTAGAGTTAAATAATGTTTCAGTAACATTTGGGAGTTTTTATGCAGCCAAAAGCGTAAACGTCAAAATCAATGGCGGTGAATTTTTTTCTTTCCTGGGACCATCTGGTTGTGGAAAGACAACATTGCTTAGAGCAATCTCAGGATTTCAAGATCCCTCAGAAGGATCTGTATTAATTGATAACAAAGACATGTTTGGTATAGGTCCGAACAAAAGACCTACTTCCCTTATTTTCCAGAACCTGGCCCTATTCCCTTTAATGTCAGTTTCTGAAAACATTGCCTTCTCTCTTGAAGTAAGGGGAGTCTCAAAAAAAGATAGGCAAAAAAGAGCAGATGAACTTTTAGAACTGATAGCATTAGAGGGACAGGGCGAAAAAAAAGTACATCAATTATCAGGGGGGCAGAAACAAAGAGTAGCAATCGCAAGAGCACTAGCCGTCGAACCAAAAGTTTTATTATTAGACGAACCTTTGTCAGCATTAGATTTAAAGCTAAGGCAAAGAATGAGAACTGAATTAAGAGAAATTCAAAAAAGAGTTAACATAACATTTATCTATATTACTCATGACCAAGGCGAGGCACTGACAATGTCTGATAGGATTGCTGTAATGAACGAAGGAGAAATTGAGCAGATAGGACCCTGTGATGAAGTATACAATAATCCATTAACCCCTTTTGTCGCAACTTTCGTTGGAGAAAACAATCCTTTATTTGGAAAGGTAAAAGAGATCAATCAAAATAAGGTCAGAATAGAAACCCCTGATGGCGATTTCTTATCGACAATGAATGAAAATAAGAAATTAAACATTGGAGATGAAGCAATTGCTTTCGTAAGACCTGAGTCATTATTCATACCAAGAGATGGAGATAATTTTGATAATCAAATTGAGGTAAACATTGAAAGTTTTGAGTTTGAAGGAAATATAAAAAATTTCTACGCAACGTTAAAGTCAGGAACAAGGATTAAGTTTTCTATTCCAAATGCAATTGATACTTCATCTATCTCATCAGGCACAAAACTACAACTTGGATTTGAATCTATAAAGTCTTCAATTTTACCTAAAGCACAATTAGCCATAGATTAAATATGGGAAATTATTTATTCACGCAGCCATTTTTTAAAAAGAACGGTAAGGCCGTTGCTATTTATTTCTTAGTAGCAATAGTTTTTTGGTTTGTTTTTCTCGTCATAATTCCTCAACTATACATGCTGGACTTATCTTTTAGATCAAATGTCCCACCGTTAGCGCGAGGAGGGCCTCAAGATTTTTATACAATGGAGCATTATCAGCATTTTGTTTTTGGATCAAAAACATCACTTGATGCATTTAATTTTGTTGATCTCGGTGTCTTTGGAAGAACTATCCTTGTGTCAATAATGGTCACTATTGCTAATTTGTTATTTTGTTATCCAATTGCTTTTTATATAGCTAAAATTGCTAATCCAAGTACTGCTAGACTATTAATTGTCTCTTTAATAATACCATTCTGGATCAATGAACTCTTAAGGTCTTTTGCTTTAAGAATACTCTTTGCGAATGAAGGAGTTATAAATAATTTTTTGACTGGAATAGGAGTAATTGATCAAAGTATTTTATTTATTACTTATGACATAGGGCTCTACACAGGTCTGGTATACGCATACATTTTATTAATGATGTTCCCTCTATATAACGCTATTGAGAGCTTAGATATTAATCAGATAGAGGCCGCAAAAGATTTAGGTTCCTCCTCTTTAAGGACGCATTGGAGGATAGTAATTCCTCATGCAAAGCCAGGAATTGTATCAGGATGTACAATGGTATTCATGTTGACTGTGGGAGCTCTTGCTACACCAGTGGTCTTAAGTAGTCCAAACACTCTTTGGTTTCCACAGCTCATTTACCAATGGTTCAACATGAATGATAACTGGTCTCGTGGATCAGCTTATTCAATTATTTTATTAATTATTTCTGTTATTTTTGTTTTAGCAATGATGCGGATTTTTAAAGTTAAGATTGGTGAAATTATAAAATGAAACCAACATACTTTATTAATTTCATGATGGGCATGTACATCTTTATATTTTTTGCCTATTTGTTTGGTCCGTTGATCGTCATGAGCATTACAGCATTTAACTCTGCTGAGTTTCCATCAATCTCTCCTTGGGAGTGTTTTAGCTTTAGATGGTTTAATGAAGGAAAAATTGCCTACGATGGGCAACATCTCGCAGGCCTTCTTTCAGATTGGCGTTTACACGATGGAATTATTAGTAGTTTAATTATTGGAGCTGGAGTTGTATCACTTTCTGTTCCAATTGGCATGGCAGCTGCCATTGTTCTAACACAAGTTCGATCTCAGTTAAGAGATATTTATTATTCAATATCTATTATGCCTGTTTTATTTCCAGGTGTGATTATTGGTATATCTACAGTAGTTTTATGGGATCGGATCGCAGGACTTGGAGGAGATGGATTTATTTCAGATGTGGGTAGAAATGGTATCTTTCTCACAATTTTAGCACAAACATGCTTTATATCGACTTACTGCTTTTTAATTTTTGTCGCAAGACTTCAACGATTTGACCAAACACAAGAAGAAGCTGCATTGGATTTAGGTGCAACTCAAACACAAGTTTTTTTTAAAATCTTAGTACCTTATTTAATGCCAGCGATTGCATCAGCAGCGGTTATTGCCTTTTTGTTTTCTTTTGAAAACTACAATACGACTGTATTTAGTATTTTATCTGATCAAACATTAACTACAGTCATTGCTTCCAAAGTAAGGCTTGGCATAAGCCCTGCATTAAGTGCGTTGGCCTTAACCATCATTGCATTAACTATAATCGCAGCAGTCACATACGAAATACTGAGACGCAGAAGTGAGAAAAAATATGCTCAATCCCAAGAAATATTTGTAAAAGAGAAGGCAGCTTCTGGCAGAATTAATAAGGAATATAAAGCAGGCTTTAAAGTTCCAAAGGGCATAGTTGCAATCTTGCTAGTGTTAGTTTTTGCTACTTATGGAGCGACGCAAATTGTAAAGAATGATCTTTACGGACAGTCTTGTATTGATGCCGCAGATAAGGAAAAAAAATCAAAATTCCTTGAACAATTGCAAACCTTAGAGTCTAATGAATTAACTGAAGAAGAACTTTCTGGAGGATCCTTAGGAGGAACGGAAGATTACGGTGATATTTTTGGAGATCCATCACTATTCCAAGATTTTGGAGGATTTGATTAAACTTTATGGCTGATAAAAAAGAACCTATTCAACCAGTAAGTGGTACTGTTGTTCCAAGATACGCTGGACCTTCTACATTTGCACGTTTACCGGAATTAAGAGATGTTGAGCAGTGTGATGTAGCAATAATCGGTGTGCCATTTGATGCTGGAACAAGCTATAGGCCAGGAGCTAGGTTTGGCCCTCAGGCTGTTCGACAAGCTTCTCGCCAATTAAGAACAAATTATCATCCAGATTATGATGTTGAACCATTTAAGGTTCAGCAAGTTGCTGATGCAGGAGACATTGCCTGCAACCCATTTGATATTGATGAGGCTATAAAACAAATTGAAAAAGGAGCTGATGATTTGCTCTCAAAGGCAGGAAGCATTGTCACAATAGGCGGTGATCACACAATTGCATTGCCCCTTTTAAGATCTGTTAACAAAAAAGTTGGGGGTCCAGTTGCTTTGGTTCATTTTGATGCTCATTTAGATACGTGGGATACTTATTTTGGCGCTCCTTACACTCATGGAACTCCTTTTAGGCGAGCAAGAGAGGAAAGTTTGTTTTTAGATGATGCTTCAATGCACATTGGTATTAGAGGGCCTTTATACAGCACTAATGATCTAAAAAATGATAGAGATCTAGGATTTAAAACAATACATTGCGATGAATTTCAAACTAACTCAATTGATCAAATTGTTCAGAGAATTAAAGATAGAATTGGAGACAACCCCCTTTACATATCTATTGATATCGACGTTTTAGATCCTGCTCATGCTCCAGGCACAGGAACTCCCGAAGTAGCTGGCATGACCACAAGGGAAATTTTAAATGTGTTACGTGGTCTCGCTGGATCTCAACTTGTTTCAGCTGATGTAGTTGAAGTTGCACCAGCCTATGATCATGCTGAGCTGACTTCTACTGCTGCAGCTACAATCGTTTACGAACTAATAAATATTATTGCGCGAAATCCAAAGTAATTATTTTATTTCAAACCAAATAGGTACATGGTCAGAAGGTCGCTCCAGACCTCTGAATTGCTTTTCAATTTGACAATCAATTATTCGATCTGTTGCACTTGGCGTTGATAAGAAATGATCAATTCTAAGACCATTATCTTTTTCCCATGAGCCGCGTGAGTAGTCCCAGTACGTAAATTCAAATTCTTTTGAATTAAATACTCGAAATACATCAGTTAGCCCAAGGTTGATTATTTCTCTAAAAATTTTAATTGAGTCAGGATGATGAAGGGCATCATTTTTCCATTTTTCAATATTCACCGCATCACCACGGTTAGGAATTATATTGTAATCTCCTCCAAAAATTACAGTCTCTTGATTATCAATTTTCTTTTTTGCATAGTCTTTAAGTCTTCGCATCCAATCGAGTTTGTAAGGAAATTTTTCAGTATCTACTGGATTGCCATTAGGTAAATAAATCGTAGCAATATTGAAAGGATCGCTATCTTTGATTTTTACCTCAATAAATCTTGCTTGCTCATCTTTCGCATTTCCAGGAAGCTCATTGGCTATAAGCTCCATGGGAATTTTGGATAATATTGCGACACCATTATAAGATTTTTGGCCTTTTGTTATTATTTCAAAACCCATTTCTTTAATATCATCAAATGGAAAATTTTCGTCTGTCGACTTAGTTTCTTGAAGCATGATGACATCAGGATCAATAGTTTCTTTCAACTGGACAAGGTGAGGTAAGCGAACTCTGATTGAATTGACATTCCAACTAACTATTTTAGTCATAATAAATCTATTGTTGTTTTTATAGGATTCTTAAAGTAATCAATTATTATAGGATATAATTTAAATATATAGTTCGCAACTAATGAGTATTTCAAAAGATTTATCTTTACTATCTTCATCTCCTGAAACATCAAAAGGAAGATTGATTAAGGAAAGCTATAGTCAAACTCGGTCTGAATTTCAAAGAGATAGAGATAGAATATTGCACTCAGCTGCGTTTAGAAGACTTAAACATAAAACTCAGGTCTTTGTTTCTCATGAAGGCGATCACTATAGAACAAGACTTACCCATTCTCTTGAAGTATCTCAAATTGCACGATCAATATGTAGGGTTTTTAATCTGAATGAGGATTTGGCTGATACATTGTCTATTAGTCATGATATAGGACATCCACCATTCGGACACGCAGGAGAAGATGCTCTTTCTTCGTCAATGAAAAATTATGGAGGGTTTGATCATAATGATCAGGCGATAAGGATAGTGCACCTACTTGAAAAAAAATATTTTAATTTTGATGGTCTAAATCTTACATGGGAGACGTTAGAAGGCCTGGTAAAACATAATGGCCCAATAAAAGAAAATATTCCTATGACGATAAATGAATTAAATAATAAATTTAATTTACAATTAAACGAGTTTCCATCTTTAGAGGCTCAAATATCAGCAATTGCAGATGATATTGCTTATAATAATCATGATTTAGATGACGGCCTCAGAGCAGGATTCTTTTCTTACGATGAGTTGGCTAATCTTCCGCTTATAGGCGATATAATTAAAAGCTTTCCACCAGAATTTGAGTCATATGAGATGCAAAGGATAAATAATGAGATAACGCGAAAATCCACAGCAATTATGATTAAAGATGTAATGAATACTATTGATGGACACGTGAACAAGCTATCCATTAAAACTGCTAATGATGTAAGGTTGCAAAGTCAATTAGTTGCTGATTTCTCGACTGATATGAAGGAAAAAGTAAGTTCTATAAAATCTTTCCTTTCATCTAAAATGTATAACCATGATAAAGTAAAGACGATGACACAAAATGCTCATAAGATAATTACATCTTTATTTGAACTATTCATGAACGCTGACGATAAGATATACAGCAAATATCTGCCAAATTATGAAAATGAAAATCACAAATCAAGAATGATTTGTGATTTTGTTGCAGGTATGACAGATAATTTTGCACAAACAATATATAATAAACACATTAATTGATGTCCGATATATTTCATTTTTATAAGTCTATTATCTCAAAGGAATTTGCATCAAATTTTAAATTGCCAGAGCAAGCTATAAACGAAAGTTCTTTTGTTGTTGAGAGTCCAAAGAACGAAGACAATGGAGACTTAAGCACTAATATTTGCATGGTTTTAAGTAAAGAACTCTCCGAACCGCCGATTAAAATTGCCAAAATTCTTAAAACTTCTCTCGAAAGATACTCGGAATTTGAACAACTAGTGGTTGCAAAACCTGGTTTCCTTAATTTTCGCGTCAATAAGTCTGTTTGGTATAAATTTTTAAGTGAGAAATTACATACCAGTGAACTTTATGACAAAAATATAGGCAATGGCCAAACAATCAATGTGGAATATGTCTCGGCTAATCCAACTGGACCATTACACATAGGCCACTGTAGAGGCGCTGTATTTGGAGATGTATTATCAAATTTACTTACATCTACAGGTTACGATGTAACAAAAGAATATTACGTAAATGATGCGGGAGTTCAAATTAATTACTTAGCTGACTCAGTTATCATTAGAATTAAAGAAATACTAAATCAGCGAAACGAAAATAATTATCCGGATAATTTTTATCCTGGCGAGTATCTCATCGATGTTGCGAAAAATATAATTGATAAAAATGGAGATAAAATTTTAGAGCAAGATAATTCATTTGAATTGATCAAAGATGAAAGTGTAGCTTTGTTATTGGATTTGATAAAAGCAGATTTAAAACTTTTATCTATTGAGCAAGATCACTTCATATCTGAAAAAAAACTAATTGCTGAGGGAAAGATTGATGAGGCTATTACAAAATTAAAAAATTTAGACCTTATTTACGAAGGCATCTTAGATAAACCAAAAGGAAAGCAAATTGAAGATTGGGAGCCACGAGAACAAATGCTATTTAAATCTTCAAATTATGGTGATGAGACCGATAGACCTTTACAGAAATCAAACGGTGAGTGGACTTATTTTGCAAACGATATCGCTTACCATTTTGATAAATACCAACGAGGTTCTCAGAAATTAATAGATATTTGGGGCGCAGATCATGGTGGGTATATAAAACGCATGAATGCATCAATAGTTGCTCTAACTAATGATAAAGCAAAGTTTTCAGTTAAATTATGTCAAATGGTGAAACTAATAAGTGATGGGAAGCAACTGAAGATGTCAAAAAGATCAGGTGATTTTATAACAATTAGAGAATTAGTTGATGAAGTAGGTAGTGATAGTATTAGATTTATGATGTTGTATAGAAAAAATGAGGCTCCGCTAGAATTCAACTTTCAGAAAGTTACGGAGCAATCAAAAGATAATCCAGTATTCTACGTTCAATATGCTCATGCAAGAATTTGCTCAGTTATCAGAAATCTTGAAGAATACAAATTAGATCTTGATCTAAATACTTTTGACAACTGTAACTATGAACAGTTGAGGGAAGACGGAGAACTATTTTTATTAAAAAAAATAATGAATTATAGCAGCATTATAGAGACCTCAGCTACATTAGAGGAACCTCATAGAATATCTTACTATTTGTATGATTTAGCGTCAGCACTACATTCATTATGGAACCAAGGAAAGATTGATAAAGAAAAGAGGTTTATTGATGAAAACAATATTGAAAGAACTTATGCAAGGATTGCACTTTTAATGCTCACAAAACGTACTTTAAAATCTGGTCTTGATATATTAGGTGTTTCTGCACCTGAAGAAATGCAGTAGCATGAAACTTGCAATCATTTCGACTGTTTGCGTTTCAATTTTTATCTTAATTGGTTTTTGGTTATTTTATGACACTGAATACACTGATGAAATTATTTCGATTACTGGAAATTTGGATAATTATAGAATTATACCCGAGGATACTGGAGGGCTAGAAATTCCAGATTTAAATATTTATGAACTCGGTGATTAAGCGACATAATGAATAGCTATCTACCCATTATATGTGGAATATCAGGAACTGAATTATCATACGAAGAAATAAAGTTTTTCGAACAGTATAAACCTTGGGGCGTAATTCTTTTTGAAAGAAATTGCAGTGATATTAATTCCATTAAGAGACTAACAGCGCATCTTAAAGAAATAAATCATATTAATCTGCCTATATTAATTGACCAAGAGGGTGGGAGGGTCTCCAGATTAAATCTTGATAATATAAAAAAATTTAAAACAAGTGACTTTTTTGGAAAATTGATCGAGCAAGATTTTGATCTTGGATTAAAGCTCCTAGAATTAAATTCAATTATGATGGCCAGTACTTTGAAAGAGCTTGGCATTAACAGTAACACTATTCCCGTGCTGGATTTACCTACAAATGAAGAAAGTGGAATAATTGGCGACAGAGCGTATTCTACTGATGAGAATATTGTGAGTGCAGCAGGAAAAATAGTTATTAAAACCTTAACATCAAATGGAGTTGCGCCAATAATGAAGCATATTCCTGGGCACGGTAAAGCAAAAGTAGATAGTCATCTTGAAATGCCACTGGTTGACGCTGATGAAATGCTTTTAGAAAGATACGATTTTAAACCATTTACTGAAAATGCAGAGGCACAATTGGCAATGACTGCTCATATTAAATTCAATAAAATAGATTCTGATAACATAGCTACATTTTCAAAAACAATAATTAACAAGATTATTAGACAGCACATGAAATTTAAAGGACTGTTAATGACTGATGATTTGTCCATGAAGGCAGTTGATTGCGAGCCTGTTGATGCAGCGGTTAAATCCCTCGATGCAGGTTGTGATCTGGTTCTTCACTGTAATGGAAATATCAATGAAATGAACATGATAGCTGAAAGAATTAAAGAAGAATTTAAGCCAATAACTATCCCCAGTGCTATAGAAGCCATATACAATCAACCTGTGTCAATGCACATGAAAAAAGCTGAAAGTGAATTTGAATATTTACTAAGTCAAGCTTAGGTTATTTTCGTCGAATTAAACATTCTTCTGCTGTATAGTAAGGAATCAATCTATTAAAAAAATGGAAGATATTTCAAATACTTATAACGAAACAAGTCCTGTGCTCGACTCTGATCCTGATGACTTAATTGTTAATCTAGACGGCTTTGAAGGCCCATTAGATGTACTTCTCACATTAGCAAAATCTCAAAAAGTAGATTTAATGAAAATATCTATTCTACAGCTGACAGAGCAATATTTGGAGTTTATTGCCAAAGTGAGAGATAGAAACCTAGAACTTGCCGCTGATTATTTAGTTATGGCTGCCTGGATGGCATTTTTAAAATCAAACTTACTTATACCAAGAGAAGAAACTGGAGAAGAGCTTAGCGCCGAGGAAATGGCCGAACGATTAAAATTCCAATTAAAAAAACTAGAAGCCATAAGACAAGTGTCACAAAAACTAATGAGCTTGCCTAAACTAGGAATTGATTTTTTTAACAGGGGTATGCCAGAAGGAATACGTTTAATCAGAACACCTGAATACTACTTGGACTTATATGACTTACTCAAATCATACGCTGATCAGAGGTACAGAACAGCTTATTCATCTATGACAATAGAAAGACCGCAAGTTTTTGCAATGGAGGATGCACTTGTAAGATTGCAAAGAATGGTTGGTGAGGTTCCTGAGTGGACAAGATTAGAAAAATTTCTACCTAAAGAATTTTCGCAAGGCAAAAATGCACGATCTGGGGTAGCGGGAACTTTAGCAGCGGCAATGGAGTTGGTTAGGGAAGGTGTCCTTGAAGTCCAACAACTTGTGCCATTTGGTCCAGTGTTTATAAAGAATAAGAAACAAGATGATTTTCTAAATTAAAATTATTATGAGCAAAGAAAAACAAACTAACAATGTAATGAATTTTCCATCTGAGCATATGGACAATCTAAGAGTTCTTGAAGCACTATTATTTGCTGCGAGTGAACCATTAGATGCAGAGAGTATGAAAGCTCGTCTTCCCAAAGGGTCGAACTTAAATAAACTTTTAAGCTTATTAAAAGCTCAATACGAAAATAGGGGTGTAAATTTAGTAAAAACGGGAAATAAGTGGAGCTTTAAAACTGCCCAAGATTTATCATCAATGATGAAAAAAGAAAAAATTGTTCAAAGAAAGTTATCTAAAGCTGCTACTGAAACTCTTTCAATCATAGCTTATCATCAGCCTGTAACTCGAGCTGAAGTTGAAGATATACGAGGTGTTCATTTTAGCCCAGGCACACTTGATGTATTAATGGAGTTAAACTGGGTTAGACCAATTGGTAGGAAGAAGGTTCCAGGAAGACCAATTATTTATGGAACCACAGAGAGATTTTTAGAGTACTTCCAACTTGAACAAGTATCAGACTTGCCTGGGTTAGAAGAGCTTAAAGCCGCTGGATTACTTGAGAGCAGGCTTCCTCCAAATCTCGATATCAAAGAGCCTCAGGAAGTGGATCAAAGTCAGATAGAACCCTTCGGAGAAGATGAAAATATTGACGATTTAATTCAAAGTGGACACGAAGCCGAGTAATATTTAGCCTTCATTTAGTGATTAGGTTTTTCTCATTCATATATATTTTTCTAGCCATTTTTTTAATCAGGGCAGATACATTTGCAGATCCTTCTCTGCCTGGGGGTGAAACATCGAATCAAGTTGAAAATAAGAACAGTTTCTCACTGTCATCAAGAAATCTTGAAGAGCATATGCGAATTAATTTTCTTGTTGGTAACGCACTTTTTGAGAGAATGTGGGAAGACTCAAGTATTTCAAAAAATATTGCTAAAGACGGTCTTGGCCCTTTCTTTAGTGCGCGTTCATGTGAGTCATGTCATATCAACGATGGAAGAGGACATATTCCACTTACAAACAAAGAAGACAAAATTTCAGTAGTTATCCAAATTTCTCAAAATATTGAGCAACCAAATGATTACATAAAAAATTTTGAAGATGATACTTATGGAGGACAGATAAGTGAATTTGCTGTTAAAGATGTATTAAAAGAAGCAGACATAATAATCGATTATAAATATTCACTCGCAATGTATGAGGATGGCAGAGTGGTTGAGCTTCGTCGTCCGATAATCAAAATAGATAATTTGAATTATGGTCAATTTAATGAGAGTACAACATTCTCTGCAAGAATTGCACAGTCAATGATAGGTCTTGGTCTCATTGAACATATTAGTGACCAAAGCTTATTGATGAATGAGGATATTGATGACACAAATAATGATGGCGTTTCTGGAAAGGCCAATAAAGTCTGGGATATACAAAAAGAAAAGTTAGCAATTGGAAGATTTGGATGGAAATCAGCACAACCTTCTGTTTACCAGCAAACTGCTGATGCTTTCTATAACGATATGGGACTATCAAATAAACTTTATAACAATCCATTTAACTGCACCAGTAAGCAAGAAGAGTGTACTGAAGCTATTAGCGGTAATAGTAAAGAATACGATGACCTCGAGGTATCCAATGATCAATTAGACTTGGTGACCTTTTATTCCTCTCAATTAGGGGTACCAGCGCGAAGGAACATAACTGCAGAGAATGTAAAAAAAGGAAAAGAGATTTTTTTCGCGTTAAATTGTAACTCATGCCATGTAGAAAGTTTTACGACAGGTGACTCGGGATCCCATGCAAATTTGATCAATCAGATCATATACCCATATTCAGATTTTCTTTTACATGATATGGGAGAAAATTTATCTGATGGCGTTTCAGAGTTCCTTGCACAGGGAAGTGAGTGGCGAACTCCTCCATTATGGGGCATTGGTTTGACAAATATAGTTTCTGAAGAATACGGATACCTTCATGATGGCAGAGCTCGGACAATTGAAGAGGCCATCCTATGGCATGGAGGAGAGGCTAATGAAATTATACAAAATTATAAAAAGCTTACAAAAAGTGAAGTTAATCAATTACTTAGTTTTATCAATTCGTTATAATTCTGAAATCATAGTCATGTGACATATTTGCTATTGATAATCATTCTCAATAAGATTATATAATTGCTAATTATAATCATTCTAAAATTAATAAAGGGAATTATATGAATTTAATTACTAAACTATCAACAATATTAGCGGTTAGCTTTGTGACTATTGCAAGCTCTTTCGCTAGTGAAGTTAACTTATATACAGCAAGACATTACGACTCTGATGAAGCTTTGTACGCAAAGTTTACTGATGATACAGGCATCAAAGTTAATGTTATTTCTGGTAAAGGTAAGGCTTTAATGGAAAGACTTGCTTCTGAGGGATCAAGCTCCCCAGCTGATGTATTTATTACTGTAGACGCAGGTAATTTGTGGAAAGTTCAAAAAGATGGAATGTTCCAAAGCATTAAATCTAGTACGATAGACTCTATTGTGCCAGAAAATTTAAGAGGTCCAAATAATGAGTGGGTTGGAATAGCTAAACGTTCTAGAGTTATGTACTTCAATCCTATAAATGTATCTCGTGAAGAAATGGAAGGGCTTACTTATGAAGATTTATCTGATCCTAAGTGGAAAGGAAGAATCGCAATCAGAAGTTCTGGGAACATGTATAATCAATCATTGGTTTCATCCTTAATTGCTAATAATGGAGTCTCAGCTACTGAAGACTGGGCTCACCGTTTTGTTGGCAACTTTGCTAGAAAACCTGAAGGTAATGATAGAGCACAAATCATGGCTGTAGCTAACGGCGAAGCTGATATTGCAATTTCTAATAGTTATTACATTGGCTTAATGCTCTCAGGCAAAAAAGGTGAAGAGCAACAAGCAGCTGCAAGAAAAGTTGAATTACATTTTCCTGGTCAAGATGGCCGTGGAGCACACATAAATGTAAGTGGAGCTGGCCTTATGAAGAATGCTCCTAATGCTGACAATGCAGTTAAATTTATCGAGTTTCTTCTTAGTGAAGAAGCTCAATCTCACATTGTAAACAACACTTACGAATTTCCAATGCGTGAGGGTGTTGCTGCAAGTGATTTAATAGCTCAATTCGGCTCTGGTTTTAAAGAAGATCAGACAGCTGTTGCAAGCTATGGTGAATTCAATCCAGATGCTGTCAAGTTGATGGATAGAGTTGGTTGGGAATAATCCTCCCATCCATTAAGAGGTAATTTGTCCACCGTCTCTTCTTCTCATTAGTATCAGGACAGATTGCCTCTTTGAATTTTTTTTGAAGAGGCATTGATTTATAAACATAAAAATATACTTAAATTGTAAATTAGAACTATTCTAAATAAGGAAAAATTATGAATAAATTGCCAACTGTTGATTTTAAAATTAGATCACAAAATGAATTCGAAACAGGAGAGATGTGCTATCTTGAAGGGGATAAAGCATGGATGACAATATCTTCAACAGATCTCTTTGCTGATAAACGAGTATTAATATTTTCACTACCGGGCGCATTTACGCCAACATGTTCCTCGCAACAACTGCCCATGTTTGATGAAAAATTTGATGATTTCAAAAAACTGGGTATTGATGAAATCTTTTGTATTTCTGTTAACGACTCTTACGTAATGAATGCATGGAGCAATTATATGGGAGTTAAAAATGTACAAATGATTCCTGATGGAACAGGGCAATTTACCAGAATGATGGGAATGCTTGTTAATAAAGATCATAATGGGTTTGGCATGCGTTCATGGAGGTATGCTGTAATTGCTAATAATATGGAAATTGAACAATCCTTTGTAGAACAAGGGTTAAATGATAGTGGCACTGACGACGATCCATATATTGAGACAAATCCGGATAATATTATAGAGTTTTTAAAATAATTGGTTTAATTAGGCCGATGTTATGAGACTTAGTTTTTGGGAAATAACACCTGTAGCATTATTTATTGTATTTATTGCACCTGTTGCAATTGTTCTTGTCAGTTTGACTGGAGACTATTCAGATAATTGGACTCATCTATATCAATACGTTTTAACTCGATACATAGCAAACACAGTATATTTAGTTACTGGAGTTTCAATTTTAGTAACAATAGTTGGGGTAGGTACTGCCTGGCTTATAACAAATTATAACTTTACAGGAAAAAATATTTTAGAATGGGCTTTAATACTGCCTCTAGCAGTCCCACCATACATTCTTGCTTATACATTTACAGGTTTATTCGACACTTATGGAACTGCAAATAATTTAATACGTGATTTATTTGATTTAGGTCGTGAATTTACTTTCTTCCCAAAAGTTCGAAATGTTCCTGGTGCCATAATTGTCTTTTCATTCACTTTATATCCTTACGTTTATCTTGTAAGTAGAATGGCTTTTATAAACCAGTCACGAACCATGCTTGAAGCTGGAAGAACTCTCGGATTAAATAAATTTCAAACTTTCTACAAATTAGGGATCCCAATGATCAGGCCCGCCATCATTGGTGGCTTGATGTTAGTCATAATGGAAACAATTTCTGATTTTGGAGCAGTTGACCATTTTGCCATATCGACTTTTACCACAGGAGTATTTCGAACTTGGTATGGAATGTATGATATTGAAACTGCAAAACAATTAGCTTCATTGCTTTTAATATTTGCAGTTACGTTGATCTTGTTAGAGAGATACTCAAGAAAAAATGCAAGTTATTCCAACGCGATGTCTCTGTACAAGCCCCTTTATTTAACAAAATTAAAAGGGATACCAAATATTTTAGCTTTCACAATTTGTTTTACTCCAATCTTCATTGGGTTTTTACTTCCAATATTAGAACTCTCATACTGGGCATTAAACTACAAGTTAGATTTCTTTAATGATAAATTTATTACAACTGCATGGAATACTTTCTATCTAGCATTGATTGCTGCATTCCTTTGCTCACTACTTGCTGTGATAATCAATTTTTCTATACGATATAAAAGTAATAATTATTTAAAGGTAATGAGCTCTTTTCTCACTGTTGGGTATGCGGTTCCAGGGCTAATTCTTGCAATAGGTGTAATGCAAATGTTAACTTATTTTGACCAAAGTTTTATTTCAGAGATTTCTAATTTTGTTCTAACTGGAAGTATAATAGGCCTTGTATTGGCCTATGTAATTAAATCCTATGCTTTAGCAAGCTCAACAATTGAGTCGGGATATCAGAGGATTAATTCAAGGGTAGACGATGTCGCTAGAACTTTGAAGACCTCAGGATGGTCATTATTGGCTCAAGTTCACATGCCATTACTAAAAACTAGCTTTTTAACAAGCATGTTATTAGTTGTGTCAGAAGTTATAAAGGAGCTTCCAGCAACATTAATCTTAAGGCCCTTCAATTTTGATACGCTTGCTGTCTATACATATATTTATGCAGCAGAAGAGAGAATGTACGACGCCGCAGCACCTTCAATTGCAATAGTAATGGTGGGTTTGATCCCCATAATTATATTGACTAGAATGATCAGAACATCTAGACCGGCTAGTAGGGATTAAATGACAGCATTAGAAATAAAAGATTTAAGTCACTTCTATGTAAAAGGCAAGAATGTGCTTAGCAATGTTAGTCTAGAGCTTGAAGAAGGTGAAATACTATCAATTCTTGGTCCATCTGGGTGTGGCAAAACTACATTGCTAAGAATAATTGCTGGCTTGGAGAAAGAAACAGGCGGCAGCGTTCTCATGAACGATCAAATTATTTCAGATCATTTCCATACAGTTCTTACAGAAAATAGAGATGTTGGATTAGTTGTTCAAGAGAGAGCTTTATTTCCTCACTTAACAATAATCAATAATGTAATGTTTGGGGTGGTTGGAAGTAAATCAGAGAGGCACGCTACTGCAATGAGACTTCTTAAGTTATTTAAAGTAGAGCGATACGCTTATAATTATCCGAATGAAATTTCCAGTGGAGAACAACAGCGAGTTGCTATAGCAAGAGCAATGGCACCAAACCCAAAAATACTATTAATGGATGAACCATTTGGAACTCTAGATCAATCACTTACAAACCAACTTCGTGTTGAAACAAGAAAAATTTTAAAAGATAATAAAACAACGTCAATTATCGTCTCACACGACTTTGATGATGCACTATCAATGTCAGATAAAGTCATTGTTATCGAAGACGGGACAATCATTCAAAGTGGCTCAGCAAAAGATATTACTCATATATCAAGAGAAAAATCAGTAAAATTCAGTAGTATTAAAGCAAATACTTAATTATATTCTTTAAATATAGTCTATTAATATATAATAGTTTTATAAGTTAATATTTTAAAGAGGACCGAATGGGAATTAGTTTTTGGCAAATTTTAATTGTTGTTGCACTTCTAGTAATACTTTTTGGACGTGGTAAAATTTCTGAGCTTATGGGAGATGTTGCTAAAGGAGTAAAGAGTTTTAAAAAGGGCATCAATGAAGACGATGAGCAAAAATCAATCAATAAATCAGAAGACAGCTCTACAAAAGAGTAGAAGCAATAGTATTTTCTGATGTTACCTGGAATTGGTGGAGTAGAGTATCTTGTTATTGCAGCATTAATTATTATTTTTGTTGGCCCTAAAGATCTGCCTGCTGTGCTCAGGGGTCTTGGATCGTGGTGGGGTAAGATCAGGAACTTTTCAAGAGAGTTTAAATCAAGCATTAATCAAATTGCTGCCGAGACAGGGGTAGATGACATTAAATCATCTGTTGAAAATGCAAGTCCTAAAAATTTTACTGATGAAATGCGTGATTCAATTAATGAGACCATCATGAAGTCAGAAGATAAAAAGAGTGAAGATGAGTGATCAGAAAGAAACACTCAATGATAGTAAACAGCCTTTAATCCAGCATTTAATTGAACTAAGAAGCCGTTTAATCAAATCGATCATTTTAATTTCAATATTATTTGTGATTGCATATATATATGCAGATTCCATATACAATTTTTTAGTGCAGCCTTACGCAGATGCCGTTGCCGGGGAAGCTGGAAGAAGACTTATTTTTACAGCACTGCATGAAACATTTTTTACATATTTAAAGGTCGCTTTATTTGCATCATTATTTGTTGCACTGCCTTTTATACTTATTCAAATATGGATATTTGTAGCTCCAGGATTGTACAAAAACGAAAAAACAGTTGTTATCCCTTATTTGGCAGCTACACCAATTCTATTTATATTAGGGGCTTCTCTGGTGTATTTCTTTATAATGCCCCTCGCAATAAAGTTTTTTTTATCATTTGAGTCAATTGGAGGACAAGGAACGTTACCAATTCAACTAGAAGCCAAAGTAAATGAATATCTTAGTTTAATTATGAGACTAATTTTTGCTTTCGGCTTAAGTTTTCAATTACCTGTATTGCTTACATTATTAGCAAGAGTTGGGTTTGTAAGCTCTGAAGGACTGAGAAAAAATAGAAAATACGTAATCGTTGGTGTTTTTGCTGTTGCAGCATTACTTACGCCTCCTGATCCCATATCGCAAATAGGCCTTGGTGTTCCTATATTAATATTGTATGAAATTTCAATATATGCAGTACGATTTATAGAGCGAAAAAGAGAGAATAAATAATTTTATAAGATGTTAGATATTAAGAAGATTAGAGAAAATGGAAAACAGCTCGATGAGGCCTTAGCGAGCAGAAAGCACGAGGCATCATCTTCTTTAATTATAGATCTTGATAGAAAAAATCGAGACTTAATAGGTGAATTACAAGGACTTCAAGAGGAAAGAAATGCTAAATCTAAATTAATTGGAGAGCATGCTTCTAACGGCAAAAAAGATGAAGCTGAATTACTTAAAAATGAAGTTAGTTCAATAAAAGACAAGATGCAGGAACTTGAAAAAAATCAACGCATCGCAAAAGAAGAGTTGAATTTATTACTTGAGTCACTGCCGAACATACCAGATGACTCAGTTCCAATTGGAGATGAAAGCGTCAACAAAGAAATTAAGGTTGAAGGCAAAAAGAAAGAATTTTCATTTACTCCAAAAGAACATTTTGATTTAGGTGAAGATCTTGGCAAAATGAGTTTTGATCAAGCAGCAAAAATATCTGGTGCACGTTTTGTGATCCAAAAAGGTGAATTAGCAAGACTTGAAAGAGCCATAGCTAATTTTATGCTAGATCTGCATACAAATGAATTTGGGTATGAAGAAACTAATGTTCCTATACTTGTAAGAGATCAAGCTGCATTTGGTACAGGTCAATTGCCAAAATTCAAGGATGATTTATTTAAAACGACAGATGATTACTGGCTTATACCAACAGCTGAAGTTCCTTTAACAAATATGACAAGAGAGAGTGTAGTGGATGCAGTTGAACTTCCCAGACGATACGTTTCTCATACGCCTTGTTTCAGATCTGAAGCAGGTGCCGCTGGAAAAGATACTCGAGGAATTATGCGTCAACATCAGTTTTACAAAGTTGAATTGGTAAGCTTAACGTCTGAAGAAAATTCAGATGATGAGCATGAAAGAATGCTTAGTTGTGCTGAAGAAGTGCTAAAAAGACTAGGTTTGCACTATCGAGTTGTAATTTTATCCACTCAAGATATGGGTTTTTCAGCTCAGAAAACATACGATATTGAAGTATGGCTTCCAGGACAAAATGCATACAGAGAAATTTCAAGTTGCTCTAATTGTGGCGACTTTCAAGCGAGAAGAATGAATTCGAGATACAAAGAAAATGATACAATTAAATATCTGCACACGCTTAATGGGTCAGGACTAGCAGTAGGGAGAACTTTAATTGCGATTATGGAAAATTATCAAAACGAAGATGGATCTATTGATATTCCAGAAGCATTAATTCCTTACATGAGTGGAATAACAAAAATTTCAAACTAAATATATTCATATGCCTTTAGTAAAACTTGAAAATGCAAGAATACTCATAACCAATGATGACGGCTATTCTGCAGATGGCATCAAAATATTAACTGATATTGCAAAAGAGTTTTCAGATGATGTATGGGTTGTTGCTCCTGAACATGAAAAGAGTGGCGCATCTCACGCTCTATCGTTTCAGAACGCATTAAATTTAAAAGAGCAAGCCGAAAAGATTTATTCTATAGACGGCACCCCTAGCGACTGTATAGCTATTGGCATCAGCCATGTTCTAAAAGACAAGAGGCCAGATCTAATTCTTTCAGGCATTAATAGCGGATGCAACGTCGGAGAAGATGTAACTTATTCTGGAACTATTGCCGCGGCAATGGAGGGTTTAATAAGAAGGATACCATCAATTGCTATTAGTCAAAATTACGAAGCTGGCAAGAAGAATGTAATTTCATGGGACTCATCAAAACATTTTTTGAAAGGCATACTTACCGATATAACCAATGTCGGATGGGACAGCAATGTATTCATGAACATTAACTTTCCTTATTGCCAATCTGATAAAGTAAAAAGCATACAAATTACAACACAGGGTAATAGAGATACAGATGATCTCATTATAAATGAGGTTGAAAATAATTTGTTTAGATTTGGACTTAGAAGAAGGCTTGAAGAAAATGCTAAATTGACGCTTCCACCCCTGAATATGGCGGTTGACGGGTTTATGTCTGACGTAGAAGCAATTGCTAATCAGCATATTTCAATTACCCCGTTTCATTTAGATCTGACCCATCACGGTAGTCTAAACCACTTAAAAACATCAATTAAGTCAGATATTAACTAATTATTTAGTTCAAATATATATGCTAAGTATGTATATTGCCGTAATTATTTAAAGGAGATTCATAATGGAACAGATGCTAGTTCAATTAATGCCGCTATTCTTAATTTTTGCAATCTTTTACTTCTTATTGATTAGACCGCAGCAAAGAAGGGCCAAGGAACATAAGGAAATGGTAGCGGGCGTGCAGAGAGGCGACAAGATTGTAAGTTCCGGTGGAATAAGAGGTAAAGTTGTCAAGGTAGTTGGTGATTTTGATGTTGAGGTTGAGATATCTCAAGGAGTTAACGTTACTTTAGTTAAATCAACAATTGCTGAAGTAGTCAAAGAGAGTGCCCCAAAATAAATAATTAATGATTTATTTTTCAAATATTAAGATTTCATCAATCTTATTAGTCATCTTTATAGCCTTGATGTTTGCTATTCCTAATTTTTTTAGCAAAGAACAGTTAAATAGCTTCCCAAGTTTTATTCCTAAGCAACAGGTTAATCTTGGATTAGACTTACAAGGTGGGTCGCATTTATTATTAGAAGTTGATACAGTTGAGATTATAAAAGAAAGACTAGAAAATTTAAACTCTGATGTAAGAAGAGTACTTAAGAAAAATAATATTCAATATAGTAATTTTAAGAATACTGATGACAACTTAAAATTTGTTGTTGAAGAGTTTCCCGCTGAAATTCAAAAAGAAATTTCAGAATTATCCATAAGTAATTCTCAAAATATATTACAAATGGGAGATCAAACTAACTTAGTAATATTAAGAGAAGAAAACGAAGTTTCTATTTCCTTTACTGATGAATTTGTAAAATTAGCTGTATCTAATGCTGTTGCACAATCTCTAGAAATTGTACGCAGAAGAATAGATGAACTTGGAACTAGAGAACCATCTATTCAAAGGCAAGGATCTTCGCGAATTATTATTCAATTGCCAGGCATTGATGACCCTGATCGTATCAAAGCTTTATTAGGTCAAACAGCTAAGCTTACTTTTCAACTTGTAGATACTTCTATGAGTTACGACCCATTAAATCCAAAGAAAGCTCCAGTAGGATCTGAAATCTTGCCATCAGATGCAGACGATAGTTTTAAGTATATTGTAAAAAAAAGAGTGATGGTTGGAGGAGAAAACTTGGTTGATGCTCAACCTGGGTTCGATCCGCAAACAAATGAACCAATCGTTTCATTTCGCTTTGACAGACTTGGAGCCAGCAAATTTGGACGCGTTACTCAGCAAAATGTCGGCAAGCCCTTTGCAATAATTTTAGATGATACTGTCATAAGCGCTCCCGTTATAAGAGAAGCAATTTTAGGTGGATCAGGGCAAATTTCAGGAGGGTTTGATTCAGACGAGGCAAATGACTTAGCTATATTGCTTAGAGCAGGAGCACTGCCAGCGCCATTAATTATTTTAGAGGAACGATCAGTAGGACCAGACCTTGGAGCAGACTCAATAGAGGCAGGTCAGTATGCAGCTATAATAGGATTTGTAGCAGTCATTTTATTCATGATGTTTGTTTATAGATACTTTGGTTTCTTAGCTGATATAGCCTTGATCATAAACTTATTTATGGTGCTTGGTATACTTTCATTATTTCAAGCAACTTTAACTTTACCTGGTATTGCTGGCATTATTTTAACGATAGGTATGGCGGTTGATGCTAACGTGTTGATCTTTGAGCGTGTTAAAGAAGAGATTAGAAGCGGGTCTAAAATGATCAATGCTGTTGAAAATGGATACAAAAGAGCTCTTTCAACGATACTAGACGCAAATATTACAACTTTAATCGCAGCCGTTATACTGTTTTTCATGGCTTCAGGGCCAGTAAGAGGATTTTCAATTACATTGGCTATAGGAATTTTCACTTCAGTATTTACAGCTTTTACTTTTACGAGGTTATTGATCTCAATTTATGCAAAAAGCCTTAAACCTTCACTAGTAGGGATGAAAATAAATGATTGATATAGCAAATACAAAAATAGATTTCTTAAAATCAAGAATCATCACTTTTATATTTTCGTCTGTATTAGTAGTTTTATCCTTTGGAGCTTTTTTTGTAAGTGGGTTAAACTTTGGTATTGATTTTAAAGGTGGAACATTAATTGAAATTGAAACTGAGAATGAAATAGAAATTGCAGGACTAAGAGATAATCTGAATTCTCTAAGTTTAGGGGACGTTCAAGTTCAGGAATTTGGATCAAAAAATAATTTATTAATCAGAGTTGAACAACAATCAGGCGGTGACCAAATCCAACAAAATGTTGTCGAGATTGTAAAGACTAGTCTGAATTCATATCTTTCATCTGAAGTAAACTTCAGAAGAACAGAGGTAGTTGGTCCAAAAGTTAGTGGTGAATTGATACAATCTGGCGCTATTGCAATATTAGCTGCAGTATTTGCAATGCTAATTTATATTTGGTTCAGATTTGAGTGGCAATTTTCTCTTGGAGCTGTTGTTGCTTTAATTCACGATGTAATTTTAACCATAGGTGTATTCAGTATCACTCAGTTAGAATTCAATCTCCCAATCATCGCAGCAATTCTTACAATAGTTGGTTACTCAATGAATGATACCGTAGTTGTTTATGATAGAGTCAGAGAAAACTTACGTAAGCACAGATCTAAAAATATTATAGATCTACTAAATCTATCCATTAATGAGACATTATCGCGTACAATTGTAACATCTGTCACAACATTACTTGCCTTGTTATCATTATTTATTTTTGGCGGTGAAGTGATCAAAGGTTTTACATTTGCTATGATATGGGGCGTAGTGGTTGGAACGTATTCATCAATTTTCGTAGCTGCACCACTTTTAAACTATTTAGATGTTAAGAGAGAATGGAATACAACTTCCGCAGTTGATTCAACTCGTTAGATTTAATATAAATTTTGAGCTGCAACCATCGATAACAGCATAGGAATTGATAACAATGTATTTGTTCTTGAGAATAGCATTGCAGTTCTAGCTGATTTTGCTTTTGTATCGGCATCAACTTCTACAATACCAAGCGCTTTTTTTTGATTGGGCCAGATGACCATCCAAACATTGTACGCCATAATTATTGCAAGCCACATGCCTATGCCGATTGTAAGTTGCTTACCGTCAAATCCATATGCCAAGGTGAATGTAAGTGCGTTAACAGATCCCTCATGACCATAATATAATCCAAGAGTTGTTAATCCTGTAATGAGAGTAGCCATAGCCGCCCATCTAAACCAGAACAAGGCCGCAGGAGCTATAACTTTTCCAATAGCAGGCTTTTGTTCGTCAGGAATATTTGGCATGTTTGGAATTTGAACAAAATTGAAATAGTAAAGTAAGCCAATCCACATAACTCCAGAAATAACATGAAGAAATCTAGATAGAGAAGCCCAATAGAGCTGATCAAATCCACCATAATGGCCAGTAATCATGATTAATAAGGCTACAGCAAGTAATGAACCTGTAAGTATTGTTTTTGGAAGTGATTGTAATATCGAAGCCATAAAAAGATATTTAACACGAATTTTATCGCAGGCAAATATATTTTTATTTTAGAATTTGTTTTAAGTACTGACCTGTATAACTTTTCTTTATTTTTGAGATCATTTCTGGCGATCCAGATCCTACAATTTCACCTCCACCATCGCCACCCTCAGGGCCTAAATCAATGATCCAATCAGCTGTTTTAATCACATCTAAGTTGTGTTCAATTACAACTACCGTATTTCCTTGCTCTACTAATATTTGCAATACTTCCAAAAGTTTTTTGATATCATGAACGTGTAGACCAGTAGTGGGTTCATCTAATACATATAAAGTTTTACCTGTAGCTCTTTTTGAAAGTTCTTTTGATAACTTGATTCTCTGAGCCTCACCCCCTGATAGAGTAGTAGCCTGTTGACCAATTTTAATATAACCAAGACCCACATTCTGAAGTGTG
>CABYGA010000014.1 GCA_902518415.1 uncultured Pelagibacteraceae bacterium
ATTATTTTGAGTACGTATCTGTTGCTGATAGGATGTATGAACCTGTTAAAAGAGAAAATAAGATAAAAGTTGTAACAACAACATTAAATGTTCAGGCAAGTGGATTCTAAGTTATGGCAAAATCATTTATAAAGTTTTTATATCTAATTTTAGTTTTAAATCTGTCAGCTATAAATTTTTCTTATGCTGATAGTCACGTTGATAGTTGTACAATTACAGGGGGTATATATGACAAGACCCAAGTAATTGACAATGGATATTGTGCAAGTGCCCCATCTGCTTATGAAATAATTGCATATGAACTGTATTTATGCACCAGTGCACCAGCGGCTCCTACCACTACAACAGTAATGGACTTATCAAATTGTTATAAAAACTGGGAATTAAGTTCAGGGGCTACGCTCTCAGTTCAACAGAACGCCACTGTCGATGTGCCAGGTACAATGACTCGACCTCCAAATGGTACTTACACACATGGAGTTATGTTAATAGATAATTCATTTGGAATAACCGCATCATTACAATTTGACGAAGTTGTCACTGACCAGGATGGTAATTCAGGTGTTTATTGTGGAACAAAAAGTGGTTCTGGCACATACGGTACAGGCGCAGTTCCCTCAGGTACTTCTGAGTGTGGAGCTTCAGAAATAAATGCAGGAAAATTTACGGAGTTATTAACTAGTTTTGATAGTGAGTCCTTTTCAGGAACTGCGGAAGGAGAAAATTTAAATGGAACATCTGCAAGTATTAAGGGTTATTTAATAGATACGAATTCTTATCTGGCAGAAAATGATGCAGATGTTGATAAACTCATTGGTGCGGCCACCTTTGCATCACCAGTAAATTTTACAGAAACGACAACTACGATTACAATGTCATTCAATGTTGGGGAAGGTATGTCAATGTATAACAATGGTTCAAATAGAATTGTTTTTGGCAGCGGTCCTTTTCAGGCAGTTATATCTACTGATTAAAACTTAAATTGTTCATTTAGTATACGCTCTTCAAAAGAATGATTCTCATCGAAGAGAAGTTCTACTACTTGATCTTTACTTTGATGTACTTCAACAGAACTTATATCTCTAAACTCAGTACTATCAGCTACAGCACTTACGGGTCTTTTCTTACTTTCAATAATCTCAAATTTCACATTTGACTCATTGTTAAGTATTGCACCTTTCCATCTTCTAGGTCGAAAAGCACTTATAGGAGTTAATGCAAGAACATCTGCATTTATTGGCAGTATTGGACCATGTGCTGATAAATTATAAGCTGTGCTTCCAGATGGAGTTGAAATCAATACACCATCACAGATAAGTTCATCCAACCTAACATTGCCATCAACTGAAATTTTAATTTTTGATGCTTGGTGGGTTTCCCTTAGTAACGAAACTTCATTAATTGCAATTGCTTCATGAATAGAGCCGTTGACACTCATTGCTTTCATTATCAAGGGAGATATTTTAATTGATTGAGATTGATTAATTCTATTTAACAAATCGTTTTGATTTGAGGAGTTCATCAAAAACCCAATACTTCCGTAATTTAAGCCAAAGAGAGGAAGGTCTTGAGACATGTGACTTTTTATGGCTTCAAGCATAAATCCATCACCGCCTAATACAATGATAACATCTGCATTATCTAATGAGTTTGTACCGTACTGTTCTTCTAAAACCTTTTTTTGTTCAATAGCTTCATTATTACTAGACGCCAAAAAAACTGGTTTATTCAAATTCATATTAATTTGCCTACTAAAAAGTAATTCTTTATCTTAAAATACCCATTAATTGAACATCAAAATTAATTAATAAATACATATGTCATTAAGTGGTTATATTCTCTCAATAGATCAAGGGACAACTAGTTCAAGAGCCTTAATTTTGAATGAATTAGGCCAAATACTTGCTCAAAAAAATATTGAGTTTAAGCAATATTATCCTGCAAACGGATGGGTTGAGCATGAACCAGTTGAAATATTAAAAACAACAACAGACGCAATTAAGCAAGTTTTAGCAGAGCTTAAAATAAATGCACAAGATGTTGTCGTAGCAGGCATAACCAACCAAAGGGAAACAATCGTCGCTTGGGATAAATTGACTGGCAAACCAATTTACAATGCCATTGTTTGGCAGGATAGACGGACAGAAAATTATTGTAATGAACTAAAAGAAAAAAATTTCATAGATACCATAAAATCAAAAACGGGATTGGTCATTGATCCATATTTTTCTGCTACAAAAATTAAGTGGATTATAGAAAATATTGAGGAAGCAAAAGAATGTCTCAACAAAGGGAACTTATTAGTTGGAACAATCGATACATGGTTGATATGGAATTTTACAAAAGGATCAGAACATTCTACCGATGTAACAAATGCATCCAGAACAATGCTTTACAATATTGCTGATGATCAATGGGATGAAGAGTTGTTAGATATATTCGCATTACCAAAGACTATACTTCCTTATGTTAAAAACTCAGTTGATGATTTTGGTAAAATTGCACCTGACTTTTTTGGAAATGAAATTCAAATTGGTGGAGTTGCTGGAGATCAGCAGGCAGCCTCCGTTGGTCAATCTTGCTTTAAAGAAGGTATGGTAAAATCAACTTACGGCACAGGCTGTTTTTTACTTATGAATACAGGGGATAATATTTTAAATTCTCAATCAAACCTACTTTCCACAGTAGCTTATAATATTAAGGGAAAAAAAAGCTACGCAATTGAGGGCAGTATATTTAATGCTGGAACAGTTGTGCAATGGATGCGTGATGAATTAGAATTTTTTAATAACGCTTCAGAGGTTGAGAGCTTAGCCAGCAAAAGCTCTAATGATATACATTTTGTACCAGCATTTACTGGACTAGGAGCTCCTTATTGGAGATCAGATATCCGAGGTCAAATTTCTGGTATTACGAGGGATACCTCAAAAGCTGATATTGCTATGGCGGCTCTTAAATCTGTTTGTTTTCAAACTAGAGATTTATTTGAGTGCCTTCTAAATGACTCAAATCTTACAAGAGAGAAGTTTATAATTCGTGTTGATGGTGGGATGACAAGCAATAATATGATGATGCAATTTTTGTCTGATATTCTGCAGGTAAAAATAGAAAGACCGGTGAACCAAGAATCTACAGCAATTGGAGCTGCATACTTAGCAGGTATTTATGCTGGCATATACAAAGATGTTGCAGACGCAGAAAAATTGTGGAAAACTGATCAGATATTTGAGCCGAAAATTTCAATTGATCAAGCTGAACAATTCTATGACGGCTGGAAAAAAACAATAGAAAGACTAATAAGCAATGGTTGATGTAAAAAATTCAGTTTCAAAAGAAGAATGGGACGTAAGAGTAGATCTAGCAGCCTTTTATAGAACAATACCTTACTTTGGTTGGGATGATTTAATTTTTACCCATATATCTGCAAGAGTACCTGGTACTGAAGATCATTTTTTAATAAACCCATATGGATTTTTGTTTGATGAAATAACAGCTTCAAACCTAGTAAAAGTTGATATTAACGGCAAGATCATCAGTGAGACTAACAATCCTATTAATCCTGCTGGATTTATTATCCATAGCGCAATTCACGAAGCAAGAAGCGATGCTCATTGTATTGTTCATTTACATTCAGATGATGGTGTTGCGGTTGCTTCACTAAAAGATGGTCTCTTACCCTTGGCGCAAACTGGAATGCTTGTTCGCAACCAAATCGCTTATCATGATTATGAGGGTGTTGCTCTCCTTGAAGATGAAAAAAAACGACTTGTTGCTGATTTGGGTGACAAAAATTTAATGATTTTACGTAATCACGGTACTTTAGCTGCAGGTAAAAATGTTGCCGATGCTTTTACTTATATCTACTTTTTAGAAAGAGCCTGTACTTATCAAGTTCGTGCAATGGCCGGCAAATTAGAATTAAATAATCCGTCACCAGAGGCAATCGAAACTACTAGACAGCAAGGTGAGGCTACTCAAGGAATGGCTGGAGCACTTTTATGGCCCGCAGTCAGAAGAAAGATGGAAAAATTAGATCCATCATTCATGAATTAGAAATCGATTATAATTGACGTCTTAGCCATTTAAAGACATAGTCTCATTCGGAAAAATCGAATATTCAAGATAAATACAATAGGAGAAATTAATGAAAATATTATGCATTTTATATGACGACCCAAAAGGTGGAATGCCATCAAAGTATGCTTTAGATGATCTTCCTAAATTAGATAAGTATCCTGATGGCATGTCTCTTCCATCACCAAAGGCAATCGATTTCACACCCGGTGAATTATTAGGATGTGTTTCAGGTGAACTTGGTCTAAGAAAGTTTCTTGAAGATGCTGGACACACATTAGTTGTTACATCCGATAAAGACGGCGATGGCTGTCAAGCTGATAAAGAGTTAGTTGATGCAGATGTAGTTATATCTCAACCTTTCTTTCCATACTATCTTACAAGGGAAAAGATGGAGACAGCTCCCAATCTTAAAATGGCTATTACAGCAGGTATCGGATCAGATCATGTTGATTTACAAGCCGCAATGGATCGTAAAGTTGATGTTGTAGAAGTAACTTTTTGTAACTCAAGATCAGTTGCAGAACATATTGTTATGCAAATTTTATCTTTAGTCAGAGATTACCACAATCAACATAGAATTATTAATGAAGGTGGATGGAATATTGCTGATGCTGTACAGCGCTCTTATGACCTTGAAGGTATGCACGTTGGAACTGTAGCAGCTGGCCGTATTGGTTTAGATGCTTTGAGAAAATTAAAACATTTTGATGTTCATATGCACTACTTTGATCGACATAAATTACCTGATGAAGTTGAAAAAGAATTAAATCTCACCTTTCATGAGTCAGTTGAGTCCATGGTAAAAGTTTGTGATGTAGTAACGATTAACTGTCCACTGCATCCAGAAACCGAGCATATGTTTAACGATGAGTTAATAGCCAAGATGAAAAGAGGCGCATACATTGTAAACACTGCTAGAGGTAAAATTTGTGATAAAGATGCAATTGCCCGTGCACTTGAATCTGGTCAGCTCAGTGGTTATGCAGGAGATGTATGGTTCCCTCAACCAGCACCAAATGATCATGTATGGAGAACAATGCCTCATCACGGGATGACTCCGCACACCTCAGGAACGTCGCTATCAGCGCAAGCAAGATATGCTGCAGGTGTAAGAGAAATCCTTGAGTGTTTCTTTGATGGATCACCTATAAGAGATCCGTATCTTATTGTTCAAAATGGCGAACTAGCTGGTATGGGGGCTCATTCCTACAGTAAAGGTACTGCAACAGGCGGCTCTGAAGAAGCGGCTAAGTACCAAAAAAAATAATTGTTTTTTCTATAGGACGGAAGAAATTCCGTCCTATATAATATGAATATGAGCAGTGTATTCAAAAACTATTTTTCTCATTCGACCGTAATTGGCTTCATCTTGATGGCTGTATTAGGCGTATTTTATATATTTAATACCGGCCTTATGAATGAATATCTAATTTGGGTTTTTATTCCAATCATACTAGCTCCATTTTATGAATGGTATGTTCATAAATTTCAGCTACACACTGAGCTTACAAAAAAAGATGGATGGTATAGGCGATACCAAATAGTTCTTCATCATGGACATCATCGAGATCCCGATAATATAAAACTTCAGTTTGCACCTTGGAGATATCTAATTTACACATACGGTCAGGTTTATTTATTTTATTCATTAATTTTTTGGAGCTTTGGTACCGCCATGGTTCCATTTACTGGCCACCTTATCTATCATCTTTGGTATGAGTGGATTCATCTAGCTCACCATTCAAAAAACTATAAACCTTTAACCAAAGTTGGTAAGAATCTTCGTGACGCCCATATGAGTCATCATTTTCATAATGAAAATTATAATTGGGGCATTACTAATATGATTGGTGATTATTTTTTCAAAACTCTGAAGGATAATAAATCTATTACTAAAAGTCCTACGACTAAAACAATTAACGGTTATACAGATTAATTTTGTTTTTAATGGTGCCCCCACACGGACTTGAACCGCGAACCTATTGATTACAAATCAATTGCTCTACCAATTGAGCTATAGGGGCGTATTAATGTATAAATCTTTTTAAAATTATAAGCTTTATTTGTCTATATTTATTTATATTATGAAAGAAATATGAAAAAATTTTTAGAATTTATTGGTGGACAAATAGCTCTTGCTTATCTTGTAGTATTTTTCATCCTTGTATTGGCGATGATATCACTAGCTCTTTAGAGTTGAGCTAGAAATTTCATAAAATGCAATTGCTGCAGTATTGGAAACATTTAAACTTTCCAATTCATTATTTATATCAATTTTTATTACTTCATCGCATAGTGAGGTAGTTATCTTTCTTAGACCTTTATTTTCTGAACCGAGAATAATTACTACCTTTTTTGCAAATTTTGTTTCTTTCAGAGATTTTTCAGCACTCATTTCTAAACCATAAATCCAATAACCAGATTCTTTTAATTTTTTAATACAAGAACTTATATTTTTAATCTTTGTGAAGGGCACTTTATCAATTCCGCTGGACGCAGCTTTCGTTAAAAATGAATTTTCACTTACAGAGTTATCTTGAGTCAGTATTATGCCGTCGAGTTTAAATGCCAAGGCAGAGCGAAATATTGCTCCTACATTTTGCGAATCTTCCAGTTGATCAAGCAAGACGATGATCGAATTTTCCTCATCACAGTTGTCTATAAATTCCTTCAGTTCGGGCATTTTAAGCTTTTCTACTCTAAGACAAACTCCTTGGTGATTTGATATGCCTCCTAATAGATTTTCAATCTCCTCTCTCGTTTTATTTCTCTTTGCGAATTTGTATTTTTTTATATCTACTTCTTGAATGAGCTTTTTCTCTGCTTCAAAAGTGAAATTTATCTCATATTTTTCTCTATTATTATTGTTTAGGGCGCCAATAACTGCATGATGGCCATAAATCCAGTAGTCTGAATTTTGCCTTTTTTTAGGGAGTTTTTTAAATCTATTCTTCATGTATTTAAGAATTTACCATTTTTAATTTATTTAGGTTCAAAAATATTAATATTTATTGATTTACCATCCTTTTTTACATATAAGTCACCCCTTAAGGTTCAATAGACTATGTCTAGGGAAACTTATCTTGAGATGTTGATAAAACTATCTCGGGAGGGGTGCCCGAGTGGTTAAAGGGGACGGGCTGTAAACCCGTTAGCTATGCTTACGTTGGTTCGAATCCAACCCCCTCCACCACGTAAAGGTACCTTAGGGTAGCTTGAAGGATAAAGCGGGTGTAGCTTAGTGGTAAAGCTCCAGCCTTCCAAGCTGATTACGAGGGTTCGATTCCCTTCACCCGCTCCAAAATTAAAGTTGTTTAAAAACTGAGAGGAAAAAAAAATGGCTAAAGAAAAATTCGATCGTAGTAAACCGCACTGTAACGTTGGAACTATTGGTCACGTGGATCATGGTAAAACTACTTTGACCGCAGCAATTACAAAAGTATTATCTGAGTCTGGTGGCGCAGAATTCACTGCATACGATGCAATTGATAAAGCACCAGAAGAAAAAGAGCGTGGAATTACAATTTCTACAGCCCACGTTGAATATACAACTGATGCAAGGCACTATGCTCACGTAGATTGCCCAGGTCACGCTGACTACGTTAAGAATATGATAACAGGGGCGGCTCAAATGGACGGAGCTATCTTAGTTGTTAATGCAGCTGATGGTCCTATGCCACAAACACGTGAACACATTTTATTGGCAAGACAAGTTGGTGTCCCAGCAATTGTTGTTTACCTAAACAAAGTTGATCAGGTTGATGACGCTGAACTGCTTGAGCTTGTTGAAGTTGAAATAAGAGATATTCTTAATGAATATGATTTTCCAGGTGATACAACTCCCATTGTTAAAGGATCTGCATTAGCTGCAGTTGAGAGCAGAGATGATGAGATTGGTAAGAATTCTATTGCAGAATTAATGAAAGCTGTTGATGAATTTATTCCACAACCAGAAAGAGATAAGGATAAGCCATTCCTTATGCCGATTGAGGACGTATTTTCAATTTCTGGAAGAGGAACAGTTTGCACAGGTAGAGTAGAAAGTGGAATTGTAAAAGTTGGAGAAGAACTTGAGATCGTTGGCATTAAAGACACTCAAAAAACCACTTGTACTGGAGTAGAGATGTTCAGGAAGCTTCTGGATACGGGAGAAGCTGGAGATAATATCGGCGCTCTTTTAAGAGGCGTTGAAAGAGACCAAGTTGAGAGAGGTCAAGTGCTTGCTCATCCTGGAACTATTACTCCTCATACAAAGTTTAAGTGCGAAGCTTATGTTCTCAAAAAAGAAGAGGGTGGACGACATACACCATTTTTTACAAACTACAGACCTCAGTTCTATTTCCGAACAACTGATGTAACTGGTGTTTGTCAGCTTCCTGAAGGCACAGAGATGGTTATGCCGGGAGATAATATTTCAATGGAAGTTGAAATGATTGCTCCAATTGCAATGGATAAAGGAGTGCGCTTCGCGATAAGAGAAGGCGGTCGTACGGTTGGCTCTGGTGTTGTAACGGAAATTATTTCATAACTGGAGGAGTGTAGCTCAACTGGTAGAGCACCGGTCTCCAAAACCGGGGGTTGGGGGTTCGAGTCCCTTCGCTCCTGCCACTTAAGAAAAGAATTATGAAACCTTTGAAGTTTATACAAGAAGTGAGAAGAGAAGGGGGCAAGGTAACTTGGCCTTCTTCAAGGGAAACCCTTACAGGATCAGTAATGGTCGTCATTATTACTGCTTTTGCTGCAGTGTTTTTCTTAATAATAGATCAAATTTTTAGCTTCGGGCTCGATAGACTGATAGGACTGGCTGTTTAAATGACCCACAGATGGTATATTGTGCACGCTTATTCTGGTTTTGAAAAAAAAGTCGCAGCAGCTATTTTAGATAAAGCTAAAAATAAAAATATAGAAGCATCATTCAGTGAGATCATTGTTCCCACTGAAGAGGTTGTAGAAGTCAAAAAAGGCAAAAAGAGAAATGCTGAGAGAAAGTTTTTCCCTGGTTATGTGCTAACTAAAATGGAAATGACGGATGAAACATATCATATGGTCAAAGCACTGCCTAAGGTCAGTGGGTTTTTAGGTCATACACAAGGCAAGCCCTCAGCAGTTCCTGAAAGTGAGATAAATAAGATTTTACAAGACATTGAAGAAGGTGTAACAAGTCCAAAACCTTCTATTACATTTGAAGTAGGTGAACAAGTCAGAGTAAGTGATGGGCCTTTTGCCTCATTTAATGGATTAGTTGAGGAAATTGATGAAGAAAGATCTAGAGTTAAAGTTTCTGTTTCAATATTTGGGCGATCTACGCCAGTAGAACTTGAATATACACAGGTAGAAAAGGCATAAAATGGCAAAAGAAATTGAAGGAAAGTTAAAGTTACAAGTTCCAGCCGGACAAGCAAATCCGTCTCCGCCAGTAGGACCAGCTCTTGGACAAAGGGGCATTAACATTATGGACTTCTGCAAGGTATTTAATGAGAAAAGTAAAGGTGAGCAGCCTGGAGTTATGTTGCCTGTTGTGGTTACATATAACACTGACAAAAGTTTTAGCATTGAAATTAAGCTACCACCGGCATCATTTTTTATCAAAGAAGCATTAAAAATAAAAAAAGGATCTAAAGAACCTGGTAGAGATATGATTTCAACTATTTCTACGTCACAATGTAGGGATATTGCAGAAAAGAAATTAAAAGATCTTAATGCAAATACTATTGAGCAAGGTACAAAAATCATTATTGGATCTGCAAAATCAATGGGTATTGAGGTAACAAGCTAATGAATAAAAGAATGAAAGATATTTTGAGTCAAAATGATTTTTCGAAATCATACAATTTAGGTGATGCAATTGAGCTAGTAATAAAATCTTCAACCACTAAATTTGATGAAACAATTGATATATGCATGAATTTAAACATTGATCCTAAAAATGGAGAGCAAAATGTAAGGGGTAAATTAAAATTACCAAAGAGTTTAGACAAAAAAGTTAAAGTGTGCGTCATTGTTCCTGAAGATAAGCAACAAGAAGCAAAGGATGCTGGAGCTGATATAGTAGGATCTGACGAACTTGTCCAAAAAGTTGAAGGAGGTTTTACAGATTTTGACAGGTGTATAGCTTCGCCAGATATGATGTCTAAAGTTGGTAAATTAGGAAAAGTTCTGGGTCCAAGAAATTTAATGCCAAATCCTAAGCTGGGCACTGTTACAAATGATATAAAACAAGCAGTTGACGATGCGAAGGCAGGAGAGATCGAATATAAAAGTAATGAGACTCTAATACAGGCAGGCATAGCAAAATCAAGTTTTGCAAAAGAAGATATTAAAAAGAATATACAATTTTTTGTTGAGAAAATTTCAAAAGATCGACCTTCTGGTGTAAAAGGTGATTTTTTAAAAAAAATATACATAAGTCCAACAATGGGACCCGGTGTTAGTGTTGATATAAATACTATAGATGGATAAATTATGAAGAGAGAGCAAAAAGAAATTTTCATTAAGAATTTAAAAACTATTATAGGAGAGAATAGTTTAATTCTTGTTTTTCATTATAGAGGCATGTCTATGAATGAAATGACAGATTTGAGAGTTCAGTCATTCAATACAGGCTGTAATATAAAAGTTACAAATAATAGACTTGCTAAATTAGCTCTAAAAGAAACTGACAAAGTTGAATTATCTGACTTATTTGATGGACCTACAGCTATCGCTTACGCTAATGATCCAGTTTCATTAACAAAGCTTGTTGTCGAATTTGCAAAGAATAACAATAACTTAGTTATTCAGGGTGGAATAATGGATAATGAAATTTTAAGTGTTGAAAAAATTGAAATTTTATCTAAATTGCCATCTCTCGAGGAAATAAGGGCAAAATTAATAGGTTTGATTAGTTCACCTGCGCAGAAAATAGCATCAGTATTGACTGCACCATCAGGCGACTTAGCAAGAGTATTTAACGCGTATAGTTCAAAGTAATATTTTAATTAAGAAAGGGAATAAAAATGGCTGACCTCCAACAAATAGTTGATCAATTATCTGATCTAACAGTTATAGAAGCTGCAGAGCTTTCAAAGTTATTAGAAGAAAAGTGGGGGGTATCCGCCGCTGCACCCGTAGCTGTAGCTGCTGCTGGAGCTGCACCCGCAGGAGATGCTGCAGAAGAAGAAAAAGATGAATTCACAATCGTCTTAGCAGCCGCCGGCGATAAGAAGATAAATGTAATTAAAGAAGTGAGGACAATTACAGGCTTAGGATTAAAGGAAGCAAAAGATTTAGTAGAGGGTGCTCCAAAAGAATTAAAGACAGGAGTCTCAAAAGATGAAGCTAATGGTTTTAAGGAAAAACTAGAAGCAGCAGGCGCAACTGTAGAACTAAAATAAATTAAAACAATTTTTTTACTTAATAGCTTGTAAAACACGCTATTATTGATTGGTGATTATACATTAGTGGTTAATACATTATCATTTACTGAAAGAAAAAGAGTTCGTAAAAACTTTGGAAAGCTTAAGGAAGTTTCAAAATTTCCAAATCTCATTGAGATACAGAAAAAATCTTATGAGGAATTGCTTCTTGAGGAGATACATCCATCAAAGAGACCTGATAGAGGGCTTCAAAAGGTTTTTAAAAGTGTCTTTCCACTCGAAGATTTCTCAGGTTCTGCAAGAATTGAATACATAGAATATGATTTGCAAGAGCCAAAATTTGATGTTGATGAGTGCCGTCAGAGAGATAAAACTTATGCTGCACCTCTGAATGTAAAGCTTCGCCTTATTGTTTTTGATATTGATGAGGAAACTGAGTCAAGGACAGTTAAAGACATAAAGGAACAAGAGATATATCTATGTGATTTGCCCCTCATGACACAAAAGGGCACATTTATTACAAATGGTACAGAGAGGGTTGTGGTAAGTCAGATGCATCGCAGCCCAGGAGTATTTTTTGATCATGATAATGGAAAGACACATTCAAGTGGAAAACTCCTATTTGGAGCAAGAGTGATTCCTTACAGAGGCTCATGGCTCGATATCGAATTTGATCACAAAGATATTTTACATTGTAGAATTGATAGAAAGAAGAAAATACCAATTACTACTTTCCTAATGTCTATGGGAATAAAAAGAGATGAAATTCTTAATATGTTTTATGCCACAGAAACTTATAATTTTAACGCTAAAGATAATAAATGGAAATTCAACTTCAATCCTAAGAATATAAAAACTGGAAAGCTTCAGAAAAGTTTAATCAATGCTGCTGATGGAAAAGTTGCCGTAAAACAGGGAACAAAAATAAATCCAGCAATTGCAAAAAAACTATTTAATGATGGACTTAAAAATTTACTTATTGATGATGATGAATTAATTGGAAAGTTCGTTTCAGATGATATAGTAAACGAAAAAACTGGCGAAATTTATTTAGAAGCATCAGACGAAATAACTCAAGAATCCCTTGAAAAAATCAAAGAGTTAAAAATAAATAAGCTACCTATACTTGAAATTGATGGCATAAATGTTGGTTCATTCATTAGAGATACATTAAGGATAGATAAGAATCTAAGTCCAGAAGAGGCAGTTGTTGAAATATACAAAGTACTTAGACCAGGTGAACCACCAAATTTAGAAACTGCATTTGAAGTATTTAACTCATTATTTTTTAAATCAGAAAAATATGATTTATCGGACGTAGGACGCGTAAAGATTAATTATAGATTAAATCTTGACTGTCCAGACACAACTACTGTTTTAAGAACAGAAGATATCATTGAAGCAATTAAGACTGTTATGGACTTAAGAACAGGAAAAGGCGAAGTTGATGATATTGATCATCTAGGAAATAGAAGAGTGAGGTCTGTGGGCGAACTTGTTGAAAATCAGTTTAGAATGGGCCTTATAAGAATGGAAAGGTCAATTAAAGAAAGAATGAATTCACTAGAAGTTGATGCGGTAACTCCACAAGATATTATTAATGCTAAGCCACTAGTGGCTTCCTTAAAGGAGTTTTTTGGTACTTCTCAACTCTCTCAGTTCATGGACCAGACAAATCCATTAGCAGAAATCACTCATAAAAGAAGATTATCGGCTCTTGGACCAGGTGGTTTAAGCAGGGAAAGAGCTGGCTTTGAAGTAAGAGATGTTCATCCCACACATTATGGAAGAATTTGCCCTATCGAGACTCCTGAAGGTCCAAACATTGGACTTATTAATAGCTTGGCATCTCACGCGCGGGTTAATCAATATGGTTTTATTGAAAGTCCATATAGAAAAGTAGTGAATGGCAAAGTAACTAATGACGTAGAATATTTGCCCGCAATGGAAGAAGCAGATTATACGATTGCTCAAGCAAACAGTGAGATTGATGAAAAAGGAAACTTTATTACAAAACTTGTTTCTTGTAGGCGTAATGGTGATTTTGTAATGACTGTCCCTGATGAAATTAACTATATGGACGTATCTCCAAAGCAAGTTGTTTCCTGTGCAGCCTCTTTAATCCCATTCCTCGAAAATGATGATGCAAATAGAGCTTTAATGGGCTCAAATATGATGAGGCAAGCTGTGCCACTTATACAAGCAGAATCACCACTTGTTGGAACAGGAGTGGAAAAAGTAGTGGCAATTGACTCAGGCGTAACCATAATTGCTAATAGGGATGGAATTGTTGATAAAATTGACGGCAAGAGAATCGTTGTTAGAGTAACTGAAAAAATAAAAACAAATGAATCTGGAGTTGACATTTATACTCTCTTAAAATTCCAAAGATCAAATCAAAGCACTTGTATTAATCAGAGACCTTTAGTTAAAGTTGGTGATAAAGTTTCCAAAGGAGATATTATTGCTGATGGCCCATCAACACACTTGGGAGAGCTGGGTTTAGGTAGAAATGTAGTAGTCGCTTTTATGCCGTGGAGGGGCTATAACTTTGAGGATTCTATACTGATATCGGAAAAGATTGTTCAAGAAGATAAATTTACCTCAATTCATATTGAAGAATTTGAGGTTATGTCAAGAGATACGAAATTGGGGTCTGAAGAAATAACAAGGGATATACCCAATGCAGGAGACGAAACGCTTCGCAACCTTGATGAGGCAGGTATAGTTTATGTTGGAGCCGATGTAAATCCAGGAGATATTCTTGTCGGGAAGGTAACGCCTAAAGGCGAAAGTCCTGTGACACCAGAAGAAAAACTGTTGCGAGCAATATTTGGAGAAAAGGCAACAGACGTTAAGGATACATCACTTAAGTTGCCACCAGGATCAAGCGGGATTGTTGTAGATGTAAAAGTTTTTAATAGATATGGAATAGAAAAAGATGATAGAGCTCTCTCAATTGAGAGAGATGAAATAGAAAAGTTGGCAAATGATCGTGAGGCTGAATTAGGAATTCTTAATAGAAATATCAAAGATAGATTAAGAAGCATAATTAAAGGCAAAGATATTTTAGATTTACCAGAAGATATAAGTGATCAAGCGTCTTTGGAAGAAAATGACATTAACGCTATTAAATTAGATTCTCTTTGGAAGGTAAAACTTAAGGATGAAAAAGATCATGAAGATATAAACAATTTAAAGAAACAGTATGATGTCGCGCGATCCGCAATTCAATCCCGTTTCGATAACAAAGTTGATAAAGTGCAAAGAGGTGATGAACTATTACCTGGTGTGATGAAAATGGTTAAGGTTTTCGTTGCCGTTAAAAGAAAACTACAACCTGGGGATAAAATGGCTGGCCGACACGGCAATAAAGGTGTCATAAGTAAAATTGCACCGGTTGAAGATATGCCCTACTTAGAGGATGGAAGGACTGTTGATATAGTATTAAATCCTTTAGGTGTTCCAAGTAGAATGAATGTCGGACAAATATTAGAAACTCATTTGGGATGGGCATGCGCGGGCATCGGAGAAATCATTAATAAATCTCTTGCCCAATATAATGCAACAAATGACCATTCACATATTGGAAAATCTTTGGAAAAAGTTTATGGATCTGAACAGTACAAAAATGAAATAGCATCTTTGAATAAGATGGAGCAAAAAGAGCTTGCGATGAATATTTCTGCTGGAGTTCCTATTAAAACTCCAGTTTTTGATGGAGCATCTGAGTATGAAATATCTGAGATGTTAGAAGTTGCAGGTTTCGATAAAAGTGGACAAACTCATTTATGGGACGGCTTAACTGGGGAGCAGTTTGAGAGAAAAGTAACAGTAGGGTATATCTACATGTTAAAGCTTCATCATTTAGTAGATGATAAAATTCATGCAAGGTCAATTGGCCCTTACAGTCTTGTGACTCAGCAACCATTGGGAGGTAAAGCGCAGTTTGGTGGTCAGAGATTTGGTGAGATGGAAGTCTGGGCCCTTGAGGCTTATGGGGCTGCATATACTTTACAAGAAATTTTGACTGTAAAATCTGATGATGTTGCAGGAAGAACTAAAGTATATGAAACCATAATTCGAGGTGAGGATGTGTTCCAATCAGGAACACCTGAATCATTTAACGTTTTAATTAAAGAGATACGATCTCTTGGACTTAACATAGAATTATCAAATTTAAACTAGGAAATTATATATGAGCCAGTCTTTAATGAATATTTTCAATCCTGCTGCATCAAGAGATGACTTTAATCAAGTTAAAATCTCTATAGCAAGTCCTGAGAGAATTTTATCCTGGTCATATGGTGAAATAAAAAAACCTGAAACAATAAATTATCGAACATTTAAACCTGAAAGAGACGGTCTATTTTGTGCAAGAATATTTGGTCCAATAAAAGATTATGAATGCTTGTGTGGCAAATATAAGAGAATGAAATTCAAAGGTATAATCTGTGAGAAGTGCGGAGTTGAAGTAACAAAAAAAGATGTAAGAAGAGAACGCATGGGCCATATTCAACTTGCTGCCCCTGTGGCTCATATTTGGTTTTTAAAATCGTTACCAAGTCGTATTGCTCTCATGATGGATATGAAATTAAAAGATTTAGAAAAAGTTCTCTATTTCGAAAAGTTTATGGTGACAGAGCCTGGTTTAACGCCATTGATCCAGAATCAGCTCTTGGATGAAGAAGAATTAGAAAATGCAAGAGAAGAATATGGTGTAGATTCCTTTTCTGCAGGAATTGGAGCAGAAGCTGTAAGAAAAGTTTTAGAAAGAGTTGAGCTTGAGGCTGAGCTTGAATTGTTGAAATCAAAACTCGCTGAAACCAAAGCAGTCGCACTTTCTGAAAAACTTGTTAAAAGAATAAAAATATTTGAAGCCTTTATATCTTCTGGGAATAGACCTGAATGGATGATTTTAACATCTGTGCCAGTAATCCCACCAGAGCTTAGACCACTCGTTCCTTTGGATGGTGGAAGGTTCGCTTCATCAGATTTAAACGACTTATACAGACGTGTTATCAATAGAAATAATAGACTATCAAGACTCATAGAATTAAGAGCTCCAGATATCATTATTAGAAATGAAAAGAGAATGCTGCAAGAGTCAGTGGATGCGCTGTTTGATAATGGACGAAGGGGAAGAGTAATTACAGGAACTAATAAACGACCTCTCAAATCACTTGCAGAAATGCTTAAGGGTAAACAAGGCCGATTCAGACAAAATCTTCTTGGAAAAAGAGTTGATTACTCCGGTAGGTCAGTAATTGTTGTTGGACCAGAGCTCAAATTACATCAGTGTGGTCTGCCTAAAAAAATGGCAATAGAATTATTTAAACCGTTTATATATGCACGTTTGGAGTCATTGGGTCTCGCAACTACATTAAAACAAGCCAAGAAAATGGTTGAAAAAGAAAGACCAGAAGTCTGGGATGTGCTTGATAGAGTCATAAGAGAGCATCCAATTATATTAAATAGAGCGCCAACACTTCATAGGTTAGGTGTTCAAGCTTTTGAACCTACCTTAATTGAAGGTAAAGCAATTCAACTGCATCCTCTTGTTTGTACAGCATTTAATGCTGATTTTGATGGTGATCAAATGGCAGTCCATGTTCCGCTTAGCTTAGAAGCGCAGCTCGAAGCTAGGGTTCTAATGATGTCTACAAATAATATATTAAACCCGGCTAATGGTAAGCCTGTAATTGTTCCAAGTCAGGATATAGTTCTAGGTATTTATTTTCTATCTCAGGAAAAAGATAATGAGCCTGGTCAGGGCGCAATTTATAAAGATATTTTTGAAGTTCAACAAGCAATAGAAAATGGCGTAACGACTGTACATGCAAAAGTTGAAGCAAGAATTAATTACATTAATTCTGATGGAAATGTTGATACTAAAAGAATTAGTACTACGCCTGGTAGAATGCTTTTATGGAACTTAATTCCTCAACACAAAGATCTTGATCCAAAGCTAGTCAATCGCCTTCTTGGGAAGAAAGAAGTGTCGAATTTAATTGATACCGTCTACAGGTACTGTGGACAAAAAGACACTGTCATTTTTGCTGATCAAATAATGGCACTTGGTTTTCATTACGCATATAAGGCGGGTATTTCTTTTGGTAAGGATGACATGATAATACCTGAGACTAAAGAAAGCATGGTTTCAGAAACAACGGTTCAAATAGAAAAATATGAAAAGCAATATAATGACGGTTTAATTACTAATAGAGAAAAATACAACAAAGTAATTGACGCCTGGGCAAAATGCACCGACAGAGTTGCTCAGGAAATGATGAATGAAATTTCCTCAGTAAAAGTTGATGAAACAACCAAGAGAGAGCTTCCTATTAACTCTATATATATGATGGCAAATTCAGGAGCTAGGGGTTCAGCAGCCCAAATGAAGCAGTTATCAGGAATGCGAGGCCTTATGGCCAAACCATCTGGAGATATAATTGAGACTCCAATCATTTCGAATTTTAAAGAGGGCTTAAATGTGCTCGAATATTTCAATTCTACTCACGGAGCGAGAAAAGGACTAGCCGATACTGCATTGAAGACAGCTAATTCTGGCTACTTGACCAGAAGGTTATGTGATGTAGCACAAGATTGTACCATCTCAGGCCACGACTGTGGGACTGATAGTGGGGTTTGGATATCCGATGTAGTTGAAGGTGGTGAGGTAATAATATCAATTGCAGATAGATTACTTGGTAGGTTTTTACAAAAAGATATTCTTCATCCAGTTACTAATGAAATTGTAGCAAAAAAAGACGATTATATGGATGAGGTACTAGCAGAAAAGGTTGAAACGGCTGGTATACAGAATGCCTATATTCGATCTCCATTAACCTGCGATAGTAAAAAAGGAATTTGTGTAAAGTGCTATGGACGTGATCTTGCAAGAGGGTTTATGGTTAATGAGGGAGAAGCTGTGGGGATGATTGCTGCCCAATCTATCGGTGAGCCAGGAACACAATTGACTATGAGAACATTCCATATTGGAGGAGCTGCTCAAATTAATGATCAATCTTTCATTGAGATTAATAATGACGGGATTTTCAAAATCTTAAACAAGAATACAGTTGAGGATAGTAATCAGAATTTAATTGTCATGGGAAGAAATTGTCAATTGGCTATTCATGATGAGAATAATAGGGAGCTTGCAAACTACAAAGTGCCTTATGGAACAAAAATACTAGTGGAAGAAGACTCAAAAGTATCTTCAGGAACTAAAATTTGTGAATGGGATCCATTTACAAACCCTGTTATTTCAGAAAAATCAGGTACAGCTAACTATGTGGATATGGAAGAAGGTATCTCTTTAATAGAGGAAACTGAGGAGAAAACAGGATTAACATACACTAAAGTTAAAGACTGGAAGCTAGATTCAAAAGGAGCCGACCTTAAGCCAAGAATTACTTTGAGAGATAAAAAAGGTGAAGTAATACTTCTAGCAAATGGCAATGAAGCTAGATACTTCCTTCCACCTGACTCTATTTTATCAGTTACTGATGGCTCAGAAGTACATGCAGGTGATGTTTTAGCAAGAACACCGAAGGCTGCATCTAAAACCAAAGATATTACTGGTGGCTTACCTAGAGTTGCAGAATTGTTTGAAGCGAGGAAGCCGAAAGACCATGCAATTATATCCGAAATATCAGGAATCATATCATTTGGAAAAGATATTAGAGGAAAGCAGAAAGTAATCATTACCCCTGAGGAAAGTGAAAATGAACCTGTTGAAGTACTAATTCCAAAAGGTAAGCATATAGCTTATCAAGAAGGTGAAAGTATTGAAAAAGGTGATTATTTGCTTGATGGAAACCCTGACCCTCATGATATCTTAGAGATACTGGGTATTGAAGCTTTAGCTGATTATCTAATTAATGAGGTTCAAGAAGTATACAGACTGCAAGGAGTTCTAATTAATGACAAGCATATCGAGGTTTTATGTAGACAGATGCTTCAAAAAGTTAGCATTACTGATACTGGCGACAGTTCATTCATTAAAGGGGAAGATATTGATAGATACGAATTCTTAATTACAAATGAACAGCTTACCGCTGAAGGAAAAAAACCAGCAGTAGGCAAACCAGTTCTCCTAGGTATAACCAAAGCTTCTCTGCAAACCAGATCATTTATATCTGCTGCTTCATTCCAGGAAACGACACGTATTCTTACAGATGCATCAATTAAAGGAAAAGTTGATAAACTAGAGGGCCTCAAAGAGAATGTTATTGTAGGTAGATTGATACCTGCAGGAACTGGAAGAATCTTTAAGCAGATTGAAAATCAGGCAAAAAATCTTGATAAAGAGGCCAAAATTGAAATTGAAGCAATGCAAGCTGCAAAAGAGCAGGAAACTGCAGAAATTCAGGAAAATTCTTAATAATATATGTTGACCAAAACAGACTATTAAGTATTATTCGGCATTCTTAAATAGTAGGCGGTAGAGAAATCTAAACGCTACTTTTTTTAGACTTTTTTTTAATAGTTAACTTTTTATTAGTTTCTAATTGGAGATATTGCATGCCGACTATAAGTCAGTTAATCAGAAAACCACGAACTAAGGTTCGAAAAAGAAATAAGGTACCTGCACTAAAAGCTAATCCTCAAAAGAGAGGTGTGTGCACAAGAGTTTACACTACAACACCTAAGAAACCTAATTCAGCACTAAGAAAAGTAGCAAGAGTAAGATTAACAAATGGTTTTGAAGTTACAAGTTACATTGGTGGAGAAGGTCACAACCTTCAAGAGCATTCAGTAATCTTAATACGTGGAGGAAGAGTTAAGGATCTTCCTGGAGTAAGATACCATACAGTAAGAGGAGTTTTGGACACTCAAGGTGTCAGCGAGAGAAAGCAACGTCGCTCGTTATATGGAGCTAAGAAACCAAAATAATTATGTCAAGAAGAAGAAAAGCACAAGTTAGAAACATTTTACCTGACCCAGTCCATAATAGTACTGTGCTTACAAAGTTCACCAATGCAATAATGCTTGATGGAAGAAAGACAGTTGCTGAAGCTATTATTACTAAATCATTTACAAATATTCAGAATAAAACGGGAGAGTCTCCAATGAGTGTTTTCAATAAGGCCATTGAAAATGTAAGACCTTTGGTAGAAGTACGATCTAGGAGAGTTGGGGGAGCAACGTACCAAGTTCCTGTTGAGGTAAAGGGGAATAGATCCCAAGCGTTAGCTATTAGATGGTTAGTCAATGCTATTCGGAATAGAAAAGAAAAAAGTTTAATGGAAAAATTAAGTTCAGAATTAATGGATGCCGCAGGTAATAAAGGCTCTGCAATTAAGAAGAGAGAAGATACTCATAAAATGGCTGAAGCAAATAAAGCATTTGCTCACTTTAGGTGGTAATTATGACTAGAGAGTATTCATTAAATAATTATAGAAACATTGGCATCATGGCGCACATAGATGCTGGAAAGACAACAACTACTGAGCGAATACTTTATTACACGGGAAAAAGCCATAAGATTGGAGAAGTACATGATGGCGCGGCTACTATGGACTGGATGGAGCAAGAACAGGAACGTGGAATAACTATTACATCTGCGGCTACTACTTGTTTCTGGAATGACCATAGGATTAATATTATTGATACTCCTGGACACGTTGATTTTACCATCGAAGTAGAGCGTTCTTTAAGAGTACTCGATGGGGCAGTTGCAGTATTTGATGGCGTAGCTGGTGTAGAGCCACAAACTGAAACTGTTTGGAGACAAGCGAATAGATACAACGTACCAAGAATGTGTTTTGTTAATAAAATGGATCGTACAGGTGCAGACTTTTATAAGTGCTTAGACATGATCAAAGATCGACTTCAAGCAAATGCATTAGTTTTACAGATACCTTACGGCAGTGAATCAAATTTAAAAGGTGTAATAGATCTGGTTAAGAATAAAGCAATTGTTTGGGCAAACGAGGATCTTGGAGCTAAGTATGAATACACAGATATCCCAGAAGAATTAGCGAATACCGCTGAAAAATACAGATCTGAGATGGTTGAAATGGCGGTTGAACAAGATGAAGAAGTTCTTGAAAAATATTTAGATGGGGAAGAGCCAGATGAAGAAACTCTAATCAGGTGCATTAGAAAAGGTACAATTAACTTTGAGTTCGTTCCAATTTTAACTGGAAGTGCTTTCAAAAACAAAGGTGTCCAACCTTTGTTAGATGCAATTGTCAATTTTATGCCTGACCCTAGTGAGGTTCAGCAGGCAACTGGTAACATTCCAGGAAAAGAAGAAGAGGAAGTAAGAAAAGCATCTGATGAGGAGCCTTTCTCTGCATTGGCATTCAAGGTAGCCAACGACCCTTTTGTAGGTTCTCTTACATTCACTAGGATATATTCTGGTAAGTTAGAGGCTGGTTCAACAATTTTAAATTCTGTTAAAGGCGATAAAGAAAGAATAGGCCGTATGCTTTTAATGCACGCTAACAATAGAGAAGACATAAAAATTGCTTACGCTGGCGACATAGTCGCGATTGCTGGCTTAAAAGACACTATAACTGGCGAAACTCTATCAGATGCCCAAAAGCCAATTATTCTTGAATCTATGGACTTTCCGGATCCAGTTATTGAGATTGCAGTTGAACCAAAGACAAAAGCAGATCAGGAAAAAATGGGGGAAGCGCTTGCAAGATTAGCGAAAGAAGATCCATCATTTAGGGTTACCTCAGATGAAGAGTCTGGACAGACAGTAATAAAAGGAATGGGTGAACTTCATTTAGATATCATTGTAGATAGGATGAAGAGAGAGTTCAAAGTAGAGGCTAATGTAGGAGCTCCACAAGTTGCTTACAGAGAAACCATTTCTAAAAATATGGAAGTAACATATACACACAAAAAACAAAGTGGTGGCGCAGGGCAATTTGCTGAGGTTAAGATTATTGTCGAAGGTTGTGAGCCGGGAACTGGAAGAATATTTGAAGATAAAATTAAAGGTGGAAATATTCCTAAGGAATACATACCGGGCGTAGAGAAAGGTATAGAAGGAGTAGCAGATACTGGAGTTATAGCTGGTTTCCCAATAATTGATTATAAGGTGACTCTTATAGATGGAAAATATCATGATGTGGACTCAAGTAGCCTTGCATTTGAAATAGCTGGGCGAATGGCGTTTAAGGATGCCTGTCAAAAAGCCAATCCAAAGTTATTAGAACCAATAATGAGAGTTGAAGTTGTTACACCTGAGGAGTTTATGGGAGATGTAATAGGGGATTTAAGTAGTCGAAGAGGTCAAGTAAGTGGAAGTGAAGCAAGAGGCAATACAACGGCTATTAGCTCAATGGTGCCACTGGCAAATATGTTTGGCTATGTAAACACTCTACGATCTATGACACAGGGAAGAGCTCAATATTCAATGTTTTTTGATCATTATGAGCAGGTTCCACAAAATGTACAGGATGAGGTAAAAGCAAAGTTCGCTTAATTACAATAATGGAAAATCAAAATATTAAAATCAGACTTAAAGCATTTGACCACGGGGTATTGGACAAATCATCTGTTGAAATAGTAGATACAGCAAAACGAACTGGCGCAATGGTTAAGGGGCCAATTCCACTTCCTACTAATAACGAGAAATTTACCGTTTTAAGATCTCCTCACGTAAATAAAAAAAGTAGAGAACAATTTGAGATAAGAACGCATAAACGCTTAATAGAGATCGTTGATCCAACCCCTCAAACAGTTGATGCACTTATGAAATTAGATCTAGCATCGGGAGTTGATGTAGAAATCAAGTTATAGATATGAGGACAGGAATCATCGCAAAAAAAATAGGTATGAGTAATTTGTATACGCAAAGTGGGACGAATATTCCAGTGACTGTCTTGCATATTGATCAATGTCAGATCGTTGAAAGAGTTGACTCTGCTGATACAAATGCTGACAAAGTTTTAGTTGGAGCATGTAAATTAAAAAAGGCTAATAAGGCTCAAAAAGGATTTTTTGAAAAGAAAAAGAGTGAGGCTTTTAGGTATCTTAGAGAATTTTCAATAGATAAAGATACTGAATTAAAGTCGGGCGACCAATTAAATGCAAGTCATTTTCAGGAAGGCCAATTTATCGATGTGTCTGGTTTTACAAAGGGTAAAGGATTTGCTGGAGTGATGAAAAGACATAACTTTTCAGGCTTGAGAGCCTCTCATGGAGTTTCTGTATCTCATAGAAGTGCTGGTTCAACAGGACAGTGTCAGGATCCCGGTAAGGTCTTTAAAGGAAAAAAAATGGCTGGACAGTATGGCGATGTTCATAAAACACTTCAAAATTTACAAGTAGTAAAAGTTGATGAAGCAAAAAATATTATCTGCGTAAAGGGAGCTACTCCTGGTGCGCGAGGAACATGGCTAGTGGTCGAAGACTCTATTAAGAGAAACGACATTAAAGAAGTTGAAGGTACTACTGTACAAGCAGAAAAATCAACTAAAAAGGATAAATAGAAATGCAAGTAGAGCTAAATAAAATGAACGGCAAGAGCACAGAATCTATGGAGCTTAATGAAGCCATCTTTAATTTAAAACCAGATTTTTCAGTTATAAGTTCTCTTGTAAGATGGAATGAGTCTAATAAAAAACCTCTTCGCGCTAGGACCAAAAATCGTTCCGAAGTTGCAGGTACAACACAGAAGTTGGGTAGGCAAAAAGGCGGTGGTGGAGCAAGACATGGTTCTAAGAAGGCAAATATTTTTAGAAGTGGTGGTATGGCACATAATCTAAGGGGAGTAAGATCATTAAAAAAACTTCCAAAACGCCTAAGAAACTTGGCTGTTAAGCATATATTATCTGAAAAAGTAAAATGTAATGATCTGATTTTAATCGATGAACTCAAGATCACTGAGCCAAAAACTAAGATTTTAAAGAGCTATTTGGACAAACAAAAAATTAACTCTGCATTGTTTTTAGAGGGGGATACGCCTAACCAAAATTTGTCTCTCGCAGCAAGAAATCTAAAGGACATTAAGTACTTGAGTGTTAAATCTGTGAATGCTCTTGATCTTTTGAGACATCAAAAATTGATTATAAGTAAAGATGCATTAGCCCAACTAGAAAAGAATTATATATAAAATGCCTAGTATTAAAGATTTTAAAACAATTATTAAGCCTATTATTACTGAGAAGTCTTCTTTGGGCGCAGAATTTAATCAAGTTACGTTTCAAGTTAATAAGACTAGCAATAAGAAAGAAATAAAAACTGCAATTGAAAGTATATTTAAAGTAAAAGTTAAGAAAGTAAACACTTCAATAGTAAAGGGAAAGCTAAAAGCATTTAGGGGCTCGCTTGGAAAACGCTCTGATTACAAGAAAGCTTTTGTAACTCTTGAAGAAGGTCAAACAATTGATTTGAATGCGGGAGTATAATTAAAAATGCCTTTAAAAAAATTCAGACCAAATACTCCAGGAACACGCGGACTAACACTTGTTGATAAAAAAGGTTTATGGACGGGTAAGCCAGTGAAGTCTCTAACCGCTGGCCTTTCGAAAAAAGGTGGAAGAAATAATACAGGCAGAATTACAATGAGACGAAAAGGTGGTGGACACAAAGCAAAATATAGAATTATTGATTTTAAAAGAAATAATACTGAAAGTGCAACTGTCGATAGAATTGAGTATGATCCAAATAGATCTTCTTACATTGCACTAATTACATACACTGACGGAACAAAAAGCTATATCTTGGCACCAAAGGATTTAAAAGCTGGTGACCAAGTTATATCTGGTGAAAAAAAAGAAATTAGTGTTGGTAATTGTATGCCCATGTCTGATATTCCTGTTGGAATAGATATACATAATATTGAGTTAAAAATTGGGAGTGGCGCACAATTAGCTAGATCTGCTGGTTCCTCTACACAGATTGTTGGTAAGTCTGACGGATATGTAGCCATTAAGCTGCCCTCTGGCGAGCAAAGAAAAGTAAGAGAAGAATGCAGAGCTACAATTGGTGTTCTGTCAAATATTGATAAGAAAAACCAAAAATTAGGAAAAGCTGGAAGAAAAAGATGGTTAGGCGTTAGACCATCAGTAAGAGGTGTGGCTATGAATCCAATTGATCACCCTCATGGCGGAGGAGAAGGTAAAACATCTGGCGGTCGAGATCCTGTTACTCCATGGGGAAAACCAACTAAGGGAAAAAAGACAAGAAATAATAAAAGAACTGATAAATTTATTATTAAGAGAAAAACTGACAAAAAAGCAAGGATAGAGGTTTAAGAATGACGAGATCTGTTTGGAAAGGACCATTTGTTGATAGTCATCTATTAAAGAAAGTTAAGGCAGCAGGAGATGGCGGCAAAGGTGGTGTTATTAAAACGTGGTCTAGAAGATCTACTATTTTGCCTGAGTTCGTAGGGGTTAACTTTGCTGTTCATAACGGTAAGAGGTTTATTCCAGTCAACGTTACTGAGGATATGGTTGGACATAAACTAGGAGAGTTTTCACCAACAAGAACTTTTAACAGTCATACTGGAGATAAAAAAACTAAATAATCATGAAGCACCTAATAAGAAAAGATAATGAAGCTTATGCCATTTTAAGAAATTTGAGGGTTAGTCCTTCAAAAGCGAATATTGTTCTTGAGATGATAAGAGGAAAAAAGGCTTCTGAGGCAATTAACCTTCTAAAATTTTCTTCCAGAGGTATTGCGAAAGATATTAGCAAGGTACTAAATAGTGCAGTAGCGAATGCTGAAAACAATCATCAACTAGATATAGATATTTTACAGGTAACAGAGGCCTATTGTGGGAAGAGTATGGTTATGAAGCGATGGAGACCAAGAGCAAAAGGAAGGCCAGGAAGAATAAATAAGCATCTAACTAATGTAACAATTAAAGTCGCGGAAGTACAAAATAAGAAATTGGAGAAAGAAGCATAGAATATGGGACAGAAAGTAAATCCTATTGGCCTTAGATTAATCCTGAATAAGAAATGGCAATCTAAATGGTATGCCAACAAGAAGGAATTTGGTTCATTTTTACAAGAAGATCTTAAAATCAGATCCTATCTTGAAAAGAAACTGAAAAAATGTGCCGTAGCTAAAATTCAGATAGAAAGACCAGCAAAGAAAGCTCAAGTAACTATTTATTCAGCTCGACCAGGATTAATTATTGGTAAAAAAGGTAGCGATATTGAGAAATTAAAAAAGAAAATATCAGAATTTACTTCGGATGATGTTTCAATAAATTTGGTCGAGATCAGAAAGCCAGAGGTTGAAGCTCAACTAATAGCTGATGCAATTGCAGAACAACTTGAGAGAAGGGTTTCATTTAGAAGAGCAATGAAAAGATCTGTTCAGTCTGCAATGAGACTAGGAGCTGATGGCATAAGAGTAAATTGTGGAGGTCGCCTTGGTGGCACTGAAATAGCTAGAACAGAATGGTATAGAGAGGGCAGAGTGCCGTTGCACACATTTAGGGCTAATGTTGATTATGCAATAGCAACTGCGAATACAACTTATGGTGCATGTGGTATCAAAGTATGGATATATAAGGGAGATATAGACGATAATGCTCCCCACGAAATGGAAAATAATCCAAATAAATTAGGATAAGTTATGTTACAGCCAAAAAAAACAAAATTCAGAAAAGCTCACAAAGGTAGAATTAAAGGCGTTGCAACTTCTGCAACAAGTTTGAACTATGGAACTTATGGACTAAAGGCCTTAGAAGCTGAGAGGATTACAGCCAGACAAATAGAAGCAGCAAGGGTTGCAATGACAAGGTTTATGAAAAGAGCGGGACGTGTTTGGGTTCGAATATTTCCAGATGTTCCGGTATCAAAAAAGCCAACAGAAGTAAGAATGGGTAAAGGAAAAGGTTCGCCAGAATTTTGGGCATGTCGGGTGAAGCCAGGAAAGATTTTATTTGAAGTTGACGGTGTATCACAATCGATAGCAAAAGAAGCTTTTGGAAGAGCTTCCTCAAAGCTACCAATTAAGACCAAAGTAGTTGGACAACT
>CABYGA010000015.1 GCA_902518415.1 uncultured Pelagibacteraceae bacterium
ATATGATCAGGCATCGGATCTAAAGAAGTTGGGAATCAATTTCGATAACGTTTCCTTTGATCTGAGTAAAATAATGGAAAAAAAATCAGAAAGTGTTGAATCGCTAACTAAAGGGGTTGAATTTTTGTTTAAAAAAAACAAAATCAATCGTAAATTTGGGTTTGCAAAACTAAAGAATATTAATGAAATAGAAATTTTATCAGGTGAAAAATCAGAGACAATTAAATCTGCAAAAATAATTATTGCTACTGGATCTGAGGTATCTAGTCCTGATGGAGTAGTGATCGATGAAAAGGATATTTTATCATCTACTGGCGCATTAAGTCTGCAATCAGTACCCAATCACTTAGTTGTCATTGGCGCAGGTTATATAGGCCTGGAAATGGGATCCGTTTGGTCACGACTTGGTTCTAAGGTAACAGTCATTGAATATGCAGATAGAATTCTTCCAGGAATGGATACAGAAGTATCAAGCAGTTTTCAGAAAATACTCATTAAACAGGGTTTTGACTTTAAACTTTCTACGGCATTAAGATCAGTAAGCAAAGAAGGTGATTCTTTATCTGTCTCAGTGGAAAACAAGGGGCAAACTATGGATATAGACTGTGACAAGGTTCTAATTTCTACGGGCAGAAGACCTTATACCTTTGGATTAAATCTTGAAGAATTGGGAGTTAAACTAAATGATAAAGGTTTTATAATTACTGATAATCATTTTAAAACTTCAATCGATAATATTTATGCAGTGGGTGATTGCAAATTAGGTCCAATGTTAGCCCATAAAGCATCCGAAGAAGGAACTGCCGTTGCAGAGATTATTGATGGGCAGGCAGGACATGTCAATTATAGTGCAATTCCATCAGTAATATATACAGCCCCAGAAGTTGCTTCAGTAGGCAAAACAGAAGATGAATTAAAGGCTGCGGGCATTACCTATAAAGTCGGTAAATTTCCTTTTACTGCAAATGCAAAAGCAAAAGTAATGAATGATACAGGTGGATTTGTAAAAATTTTATCCGACAATAAAACCGATGAAGTATTGGGTGTTCATATAATTGGTGCTGACGCAGGCAATATGATAGGTGAGCTTACGGTTGCTATGGAATTTGGAGCATCGGCTGAAGATATAGCCAGAACGTGCCATGCTCATCCAACATTAACTGAGTCAATAAAAGAAGCGGCTCTTAATGTAGAAAATCAAGCTATACATATTTAGTCTCTTTCTGCTTTAAAATTCTTATAAGTAGATACAACCAAACTGCTATTCCAATGTGATACAAGTGCCAGCTAGTAGAAGGGTCAAAAAGCTCTATTCTTCTTAATATTAAGTTTATAATGATGAGTGAAAAAAAAATACCCGAGACAATTCTCATCAAGGTACGTTCTCTAGAAATAAGTATCGAAAAAATAGCACCTATTATTAACCAAGATGCAGCCACCAGGATTATCAAATTTTTTGCCTGAAGAAGTATAAATAGACTAAAAATAATTGCGATTAGAAGAATTAGATAAATGATTTTATTATTAAGAAGATTACTTCTTTTCATTATTTCAATAACAATCAGAGGAATACCAAACAATAGAGATATTGCAGATAAAAGTTGATGAAAAGATTTTAATTCATTTTGATAATTTACTCCAAACCTTATAGATGCTATTAGTGCTGCACAGCTAATCAAAAATACACCAGCAAAAATATAAAATTGTCTTGCTTTAAAGAATACAGTTAAAGTGTAAACACTAACCAGAACGATCAATATTTCAGATAAGGCATAATGCGCTGGAAGCATTAAGTATTTTTTATTACGTTGTAGTAATCTTCTTTTATCTCCGTTGATGTTTTTCTTGTTCCATCGTGAGACCATCCAGGAGGGCCACAAAGATACATAAATCTATCTTTTAAAGTTATGCCACGCATTGTTATATCCTTGAAAATATTTGCATATTCTTCAAATAGGATTCTTAAGGGGTTTAATGATGTCATTGGAACTACCAATCCATAATCACAAGGTTCTTTTGGATCTTCAGGAACGAATGTGCCAAACATTCTATCCCAAATCATTAGCGTTCCAGCATAATTTGAATCTAGATATTTTGGATTCCTGGCATGATGAACTCTATGGTGAGATGGAGTATTAAATAGATATTCATACCATCTTGGAAGTTTATATATTGTTTGAGTGTGACACAAATATTGGTAATAACCATTTATAAAAACACAAAATAAAACCATCACAGGATCAAATCCAATAATTACCAGTGGTAATTTTAGCATACGTGTTCCTGTGAAATGTTTTGTAAATGGTTGTCTTGCGCCTACATCAATTCCCATTCTTTCAGAAGAGTGGTGCGTTCGATGTAAACCCCATCCCCATCGCCATCTATGACAAATTCTGTGATGTAAATAAAAAGTTAAGTCATCAAGTATAAAACAAAGTACTAAAGCACTTAATGTGAATGGAAATGTATAAATTTGAAATTCCTTGGCCCAAAATAAAGCACCAAGTGTAATGAAAGCAAATATTCCATTAATAGGGTAACTCAAGGTTCCCATTGTCATGTTTAATATCCACTCTTTAAAATCATTTTTTCCTTTTAATTTAAAAAAATAAATTGCGAGCGACTCAACAACAGCAATTCCGACAAGTATTGGAACAAGTAGCCAGAAAAGTTCTAGAGCAGAGTACTGAAATAGGAAATCAACTGACATTTTTAAAACTTTCTAACATTCCTTGCATCATTTTGTGTATTAAATTTACGCCTTGAAGCGGCCTTATAAATACCTTAAATTCAGTAATTAATCCATCATTATTCCAGGTAATTAGGTCAATTCCATTGATATCAGTATCATCAATTGTTAGCGAAAACTCTAAGCTTGCAGAGTTTTCACCGATCATTTCTTTTTCATATTTAAAACTTGAGGCATTAAATACTTCTGAAGCTGCAATTAAATATTTCAAAGTTATGTCTTTTCCTTTTTGAGGAGTATAGACGACAGGTGAATAGAAAATTGCATCATCGTGTAGGATTTCTGTAAGAGTATTATAATCTCTTAGCTTCACTACATTATGCCATTTTTGAATTGGATTATTCATTTAATGCTTAATATATAATTTATTTACTTCTTAGCAAGAGGATGGGTCTTTGAGTAAGCGTCATATAGCTTTTCTGTTTCAACCTTTGTATATTTTTGAGTAGTTGACAAGCTGCTATGTCCCAGTAATTCTTGTATTGTTCTTAAATCTCCACCAGAATCAAGCAGATGGGTGGCGAAGCTGTGCCTGAGCGCATGAGGAGTAGCAGTTTCAGGAAGAGATAAATTGTGTCTAATCTTTTCTAAGACATATTGAATTATTCTGGGACTAAGGCGATCCAATCTTTTGCCAACAAATAAGGGATCATCTTTTATGAAATTTTTAGGACATTCATGTATATAATTTTCGATATCATTTTTTACATAGTCCATTAATGGTACCATGCGTTCCTTATTTCCTTTTCCTTTAATTATTAAGTAGTCATTTTCATTAATATCTTCAAAGTTTAAGTTTAGTGCTTCAGAAATTCTTAATCCACATCCATATAAAAGCATTAAAATTGATTTATTTCTCATTCCTATCCATTTTTCTTTCTCCATATCTTGAGCATGTTTAATAGTTTCAATTGCAAGTTCGGATGAAATGGGTCTTGGTAAAGATTTTTTTTGCTTAGGTGTTCTTAAAGACTGAACAACAGTGCTTTCAATTAAATTTGTATTAAGCAGATAATTAAAGAAAGATTTTAAAGACGATATTATTCTTGCTATGGATGTGGAGCTTATATCTTTATTTCTCAGGTAAGAGAGAAAACTTCTAAAATCAGAAATTTTCATATCATTGAGGTATTTTATTGAAACTTCTGAACCTGTATGATTACTAATGAACTCTATAAAACTTTTAATGTCGTGTTTGTAACTTATCAGAGTATTGTCACTAAGATTTCTTACTTCTTTTAAATTTCCTAGCCAGTTAGTAAATGCATCTTCAATATGTTTATTCACTTATTTAAACGATTGATTGTTTCGTCTTTTTCCAATCACTAAGGAAAGCATCCAAACCTTTTTTTGTAAGAGGATGGTTGTAAAGTTCCATGAGTGTGTCAGGAGGTAAAGTTACGACATCAGCTCCTATGATAGCTGACTTTATGACATGATCAGCATTTCTTACGGATGCTACTAATATTTTAGTATTTAAATTTTTGTAATTTGAATAAATAGATTTTATTTGTTGAATTAATTCCATACCGTTTTCACCAATATCATCAAGCCGCCCTACAAAAGGGGATATATAGGTGGCTCCACATTTTGCGGCTAGCAGTGCTTGAGCCGCTGAAAAACATAGTGTGACATTTGTTTTAATTTTTCTTTTTGAAAGAGACTTGCATGCTTTTAATCCATTTTCTGTTAGAGGTAATTTGATAACAATATTTTTCGATATTTTTTTGAGCTTATTTGCTTCTGCGATCATACCCTTTGTATCAAGTGCTGTAACTTCTGCACTTATTGGTCCTTTTATAATTTTAGTAATTTCTTTCAGGATTTCTAAAAAATTCTTTCCAGACTTAGCAACTAGCGACGGGTTTGTCGTAATTCCATTAATCAAACCTGTTTTGTTTAGCTCTTTAATTAACTTAACATCAGCAGTATCTAAAAAGAATTCCATAACATTTAATATTTTTGACTGATATATTTATAGCACAAATAAAGAATCAGACCAAATGTATGTCAAAAGATCTTTTTTACGTAAATGTTTTATTTGCGCACAATATTAGTGAAGACTTTACTTATAAACTAATAAGTAAGAGTAAGCCTAAGATAGGCTCGATTGTTCAAGCTTCTTTACGTTCGAGTCTTAAAGTAGGAGTAATTACTGCTGTATTAGAAAATTATGAGCCAAATAAAATTAAAATAAAAGAGATCGAGAAGGTATCTAATGCACACCAGCTTACTTCAAAAATGCTTAAATTTTTGGAATGGGTAAGTAGTTATAATGCAATACAAAGAGGCCTAGTTCTGAAAATGATATTATCTCATTCAAAAACTTACTTTGATGAAAAGAAGATTGATACACCGAGTGAAAATATAACTACCCAAGAAAAAATAATTGAACTTAATATTGAGCAGAAAAGGGCAAGTGAAAAAATTTTAAAAATATCATCCAGACGAGATTACAACACAATCTTATTAGATGGTGTCCCAGGATCTGGAAAAACTGAAGTTTATTTCAGTACTCTAAAAAATTATTTAACTGAAAAAGAACAAGTATTAATTATGTTTCCAGAAGTTTCTTTAACAAGTGATTTTGTTAAAAGAATTGAAGAAAGGTTTGGATTTACTCCTGATGTTTGGCATTCAAAGATAAGTACAAGCATGAAGACCAAAACGTTAAAAAATATAATCAATGGAACATCAAAGATCATTGTTGGGGCAAGATCAGCACTTTTTTTGCCCTATAAGAAATTAGGCATGATAATTCTTGATGAAGAGCATGACACTTCTTACAAGCAAGAGGAGAAAGGAATTTATCATGCGAGAGATATGTCAGTAGTTAAAGCGTCTATAGAAAATATCCCATTAATTTTAACTAGTGCAACACCATCATTAGAAACAATATTTAATGTGTTCAAGAAAAAATATCACAAAGTATCTATAAAAAATAAATTTTTCAGCAATGTAGAAAATAAAATAAAAATAATCGACATGCGAAAAGAAAAATTAGAAAAAGATCAATGGGTGTCTAATCCACTCAAGAATGCAATTAAAAAAACAATATCTAATCAAAGCCAAGCACTTTTATACATAAATAAAAGAGGTTATGCGCCTGTAGTCATATGCAAATCATGTGGTTATAAATTTACGTGTAAGAATTGTACAAGTTATCTTGTAGAACATATAAAAAATAAAAATCTACTATGTCATCATTGTGGACATAGCGTTAAATCATTTGGACTCAATTGCCCATCATGTGATAATGATGATCAACAATTTATTGATTATGGTGCCGGTATAGAGAAAATTTATACTGAAATTACAAAATTATTTCCAGTTGCTAAAATATGTCTGTTTTCGAGTGATCATATAAAATCACAAATTGAACTTGATGAGCGTGTTCGAGAAATAAAAGAAAATAATTATGACATTATTATTGGAACACAATTGATTACTAAGGGATATCATTTTCCACGTTTGACATGCGTTGGCATAATTGATGCCGATATGTCTCTTAGAGGAGGAGACCTAAGAGCCTCGGAAAAAACTTATCAAGCTCTTTACCAAGTTGCTGGTAGAGCAGGTAGGGCAGAATTGGAGGGATCGGTATTCATACAAACTTATTATCCAAATAATGAAACTATACAAGCACTGTCCTCATTAAATAGAGATGAATTTTATGAAAATGAAATTAATTATCGAGTTGATAATAAGCTCCCACCTCTTGGAAAAATGGCAGCAATTATTGTCAGTGGCAATAATATTGAGAGGGTCAGAAGTCAATGCAGTATACTATATAATTCCACTCCCAAGATCCCAGAATTAGAAGTGTATGGACCTGCTCCAGCACCGCTTTCCAAATTAAAAGGACGTCATCGGCAAAGGTTTTTAATACATGATAAAAAAGCCAGAAATATGCAAAAAATTGTTGAGACTTGGCTGTCCAGGTCTAAGACGCTTCCAAATGTAAATATATCGGTTGATATTGATCCATACAGCTTTGTATAATTAATTGTGAATGCGACATTCCAATGCTTGAAAAAAGTAAGAGTTAATGGTACGCAATGACTGAAATTTCAAAGATTTAATGGATAATGTCTAAAGTTAATACTTACCAAATAGCAGCTGTTGATCGATATGCTAACGCGCTGTTTCAGTTGGCCAAAGAGGCTAAAGTATTAGATTCAGTATCTAATGAATTAGTAAGTATTAAAGAAATTTTACAAGAAGATCAAGAAGTCCTATCTGTCATAATGAATCCCTCAATAAGTAAATCAAACAAAATAAAACTTTTCGACACGATTGCAGAAAAAATTGAGCTATCAAAACTTGTATCAAATTTCATTGGTGTCATTGTTAAAAAAAATCGTGTTAATTATCTCTTAGAAATTGTAGGAACATTTGAGAACTTATTGGCTTCACTAAAAGGTGAAAGAGTAGCAACTGTATCTTCTGCTTATGCGCTGACTGATACTCAGTTAGCTGATATCAGTTCAAAGTTAAAAGATAAATTTAATGCTGACTTCAATATACAATTAAATATCGAGCCGGAACTTATCGGAGGATTAAAAATTCAAGTTGGCAGTCAAATGATTGACAGCAGTATTAAAAACCAATTACAACTATTAAAAGAAAAAATGAAAGAGGTCGCTTAAATGGATATACAACCTTCAGAAATATCAAAAATATTAAAAGAAGAAATTAAAAACTTTGGTTCTGACTCTGAAATTAGTGAAGTTGGACAGGTATTATCAATCGGAGATGGAATTGCAAGAATATATGGATTAGATAATGTTCAAGCTGGTGAAATGGTTCTCTTTGATGATGGAACTAAGGGAATGGCTCTAAATCTTGAAGACGATAATGTTGGTGTAGTTTTATTTGGAAGTGATGCAAATATTAAAGAGGGAGATACTGTTAAGCGAACTAATGCAATTGTTGATGTACCAGTAGGTAAGGAACTACTAGGTAGAGTAGTTGATGCATTAGGAAATCCAATAGATGGAAAAGGCAACATTGATTCAGAAAATAGAAGTAGAATTGAAGTAAAAGCTCCAGGTATTATTCCAAGAAAATCAGTGTCAGAACCAATGCAGACAGGTTTAAAAGCTATTGATAGTCTGATACCTGTTGGAAGAGGTCAAAGAGAATTAATTATTGGAGACAGGCAAACAGGAAAAACTGCTATTGCAATTGATACCATAATAAATCAGAAAACAATAAATGCATCAGATGATGAATCAAAAAAACTGTATTGTATATATGTGGGTATCGGTCAAAAAAGATCCTCAATTGCTCAGACTGTAAAAACTTTGGAGGATGCAGGAGCAATGGAGTATACAACTGTTGTAGCAGCAACCGCAAGTGATGCAGCTCCACTTCAATTCCTTGCACCATATACTGGCTGTTCTATGGGTGAATATTTTAGGGACAATGGCATGCATGCTCTAATCATTTATGATGATCTTTCAAAGCAAGCAGTTGCTTACCGTCAAATGTCACTTTTACTTAGGAGACCCCCTGGACGTGAAGCATTCCCTGGTGACGTTTTCTATCTTCACAGTAGATTACTTGAACGAGCTGCAAAATTAAATGATGAAAGTGGTGGAGGTTCTTTAACGGCATTGCCAGTAATTGAGACACAGGCCAATGATGTGAGTGCCTTCATCCCAACTAATGTAATTTCTATAACTGATGGACAAATTTTCTTAGAAACAGAATTATTCAACCAAGGAATACGTCCTGCCGTGAATGTCGGACTAAGTGTTTCTCGCGTTGGTTCCGCTGCTCAAACAAAAGCAATGAAAAAGGTGGCTGGTTCAATTAAATTAGAGCTTGCTCAATATCGGGAAATGGCTGCATTTGCCCAGTTTGGATCAGATCTTGATGCATCAACTCAAAAATTATTGAATCGAGGCTCTAAATTAACTGAGCTCTTAAAGCAAAATCAATATTCGCCCATGACAATCGCTGAACAGGTTGTCTCAATCTTTACGGGTGTTAATGGTTACCTCGATGACTTAGATCTGAATTTGATTAAAGATTTTGAAAAGGATCTATTTGAACTCATTAAATCTTCACACGGAGATATAATTGAAGCTATTAATAGCTCAGGTAATCTTGAGGATGACGTTGCTTCAAAGTTAAGCACTATCATCGAAGAGTTCAAAAAAAATAGATAGAGTAAATAAAAATGCCTAACTTAGATGATCTGAAGAAAAGAATTGGCAGTGTAAAGTCTACAGAGAAGATTACTAAAGCAATGAAAATGGTTGCAGCCGCTAAACTTCGTAGAGCCCAGGAATCTGCTGAGTCAAGTCGTCCATACTCAGACAGCATGAAAGATTTAATTGACTCTATATCAAAGGGTTACAAGCCTTCATCAACTGACAGAAATCTTTTAACAGGAGATGAAAAAGATCAAATTCATCTGTTAATACTTTTCACATCTGAACGTGGCTTGTGTGGAGGTTTTAATTCAATTGTTACAAGAACTCTAAGAGATAAAATAGAAAATCTCATTGACCAAAATAAAACTGTTAAAATAGTATGCGTTGGTAAAAAAGGTTATGATATTTTAAAAAGACAATATTCTGAGATGATTACTGAAGTCATTGATATGAGAGCGGTAAAATCTATAACCTATCAAGATGCAAAAAATATTTCAGATAAAGTTGTGAAAATGTTTTTTGATGGTGAGTTCGATAAGTGCTCAATCTTCTATAATGAGTTTAAATCTGTAATTTCTCAAATTCCAACAGAACAACAAGTCATTCCAATTGAGATTATTAGTGACGAAGCAGATGAAGAAAAAAAAGAAGAATCTTTTTTCGAATTTGAGCCTGGAGAAAGTGAAATTCTCGATGAAATTTTACCACTTAACTTTACTGTCCAAGTATTTAAGGCCTTATTAGAAAGCGCCGCGAGCGAACAAGGGGCTAGAATGAGCGCGATGGATAACGCATCTAGAAACGCTGGAGATATGATTGATAATCTAACACTATTTTATAACCGTTCTAGACAGGCGGTTATTACAAAAGAACTTATAGAAATAATTTCTGGAGCAGAAGCAGTTTAAAAAAGGAGCACAATATGACCACTAATAATAAAGGAGCAATTTCGCAAGTAATCGGAGCCGTCGTTGATGTGAGATTTGAAGAAAATCTCCCTTCTATTCTTACAGCATTGGAATGTAACATCGGAGGGAAAAAAGTAGTACTCGAAGTAGCTCAACACTTAGGTGAGTCAACAGTGAGAACAATTGCAATGGAGTCAACTGATGGCATGACTAGAGGAGATGAAGTTATAGATACTGGAAATCAAATTCAGGTTCCAGTTGGCCCAGAAACTCTTGGTCGAATAATGAATGTTGTTGGCGAGCCTGTAGATGAGAGAGGTGAAATAAAGTCAGCTGATAGATGGGCTATTCACAGAGATGCTCCTCAATTCGTCGATCAAGCAACTGAAACAGAAATACTCGTAACAGGAATCAAAGTTGTTGATCTACTTGCGCCATATTCACGTGGAGGAAAGATTGGTCTTTTCGGTGGAGCAGGAGTTGGAAAAACGGTTATTATTATGGAGCTGATTAACAATATCGCAAAAGCTCACGGTGGTTACTCAGTATTTGCTGGAGTAGGAGAGAGAACTCGTGAAGGAAATGATTTGTATCACGAAATGTTAGAGTCAGGCGTGAATACTCTTGAGGGAAAAGACTCTAAATGTGCTCTAGTGTTTGGTCAAATGAATGAACCTCCAGGAGCTCGTGCAAGAGTTGCTTTAACTGGACTGACTGTTGCTGAATATTTTAGGGATATGGAAGGTCAAGATGTATTATTCTTTGTTGATAATATCTTTCGTTTCACTCAAGCTGGATCAGAGGTGTCAGCACTTCTTGGAAGGATACCATCTGCGGTTGGATACCAACCAACATTAGCAACAGATATGGGTTCACTTCAGGAGAGAATAACATCTACAAATAAAGGATCGATTACTTCTGTGCAGGCAATTTATGTTCCTGCCGATGATTTAACAGACCCAGCGCCTGCAACGTCTTTTGCGCACTTGGATGCAACAACTGTGCTTTCAAGGCAAATTGCAGAATTGGGAATTTATCCTGCTGTTGATCCATTAGACAGTACTTCTAGAATTCTTGACCCACGCATTGTTGGTGAAGAGCATTATAGAGTTGCTCGTAATGTTCAATCTGTTCTACAAACATATAAATCACTTCAAGATATCATTGCGATTCTTGGTATGGATGAATTATCTGAGGAAGATAAGTTGACTGTTTCACGTGCTAGAAAAATTCAAAGGTTCATGTCTCAGCCATTCTTTGTTGCAGAGGTCTTTACTGGAACACCAGGAATTTATGTAGAATTAGACGATACAATTAAAGGTTTTGATGCAATTTGTAAGGGTGAGTATGACCATCTCCCTGAAGCAGCCTTCTACATGGTAGGCACAATTGAAGAGGCAATTAAAAAATCTGAAAAAATGGCAGTTGAGGCTGCATAAATAAGTGTCTGATTTATTTAATTTTAGTGTTGTTACTCCTGAGCAGACTTACTTAGATGGAGAAGCATCGATGGTGGTGGTTCCAGGCATAGAGGGTGATATTGGCTTTTTAGCTAATCATGCCAATATCATAACTTCGCTAAGGCCAGGCACAATTGTTGTTACGTCCGATAAAGATACAAATTCTTTTAATGTAGAAAAAGGGTTTGTAAAATTCTCAGAAAATAAGTTGCTTGTAGTAGCTGAAGGAATTGTGAGTGAGTAGTAATTTCAATAATTACTTAATTATTCTTATTTAATTCTTCCGCCATTTCAGATACCACATCAGAGTATAGTTTCTTTTTAAAGGGGACTATTAATTCCATCATTTTCTTAGAAGAAGTCCATTTCCATTTTTTAAACTCAGGTTTTTTTGTTTTTATATTAATTTCACCATCTTTACCTTTAAAATGAATCAAAAACCATTTTTGTTTCTGCCCTACAAACTTTCCTCCCCATAATTTTTTTTGTAAATAAACAGGCAGTTTATAGTAATGCCACGTTTTAGTTTCATAGAGTATTTCGAAGTTTTTTTTGATACCAGTTTCTTCATGCATCTCTCTTTTTACAGCATCAACAGTTTTTTCTCCTTTATCAATACCTCCCTGAGGCATCTGCCAAGCTGATTTATCTTTTTCGAATCTCTGACCAATGAATATTTCTCGATTTTTGTTTATGATCATCATGCCCACACCTCTTCTGTATTTTTCTTTAAGCATGCCAATTTTTTCTTTGTTCATTAAATTTGTGATTTTACTCTATAACACTATCTTTGTTTAAGAGATCTAAGGCGTAATCAAGTTGATTATCTTGTTCGTCATCATCTTCATTATAAATAAATTCAACTTCTATATCAGGCGTAATACCAACTTTGTGAATTGAATCTCCAGATGGCGTATAATACAAAGCCGTAGTCATACGAATAGCGCTTAAATCCTTTAGAGGAAAAATTGTTTGAACAGATCCCTTCCCATAAGACTGCTCACCTATGATAATTGCTCTTTTGTGATCTTGAAGAGCTCCAGCAACAATTTCTGATGCAGAAGCAGATCCTTGATTAATTATAACTATTATAGGTTTATCACTTGCAATATCTCCACCAGATGCTGTAAACCTTGAGATATCATTTTTATCTCTTCCCTTTATTGAAACGATTTCACCTGATCTTAGAAAATTGTTTGTGACCTTTGCTGATTGATCTAAAAGTCCTCCAGGATTATTTCTTAAATCTAAAACAAACCCTTCGATCTTTTCACTTCCTATACTAGCAGTTAATTCTTTTATGGCGTTCTTTATTCCTTTATCTGCTTGTTCACTGAATGAGATTAGTCTGATGTAACCTATATTTCCTTCTGCCCGAAATTTTACCGCTTGAACTGTAATAATTGCCCGTTTTAAGCTAATATCCAGAGGATCTTCTTCACCGATTCTAACAACGGTGATAGTAAGAGACTTTCCTACAGGTCCTCTTAAAAGTTCAACAGCTTCAGCAAGAGTTAATCCAAGAACATCAACGTCATCAATATGTGTAATGTAATCACCAGGTCTTACTCCAGCCTTTGCTGCCGGGGTATCATCGATGGGTGAAATAACTTTGACATAACCATTTTCCATGGTCACCTCAATACCAAGTCCGCCAAATTTACCTTTGGTTTCTTCCTGCATGTCAGAATATATTTCTGACGCCATATAACTGGAGAAGGGATCAAGCGATTGAAGCATTCCATTAATGGCATATTCAATAACTTCTTCATCATTGATTTCTTCGACATAATCTTTTTTTATAATGTCAAATACATCACCAAAGACCTCTAATTTTTTGTAAAGATCCTGATTGTTTGCTGACAAATAGTTAAAACTAAAAAAAGAAGATATAAAAAAAATAAAAGTAAAAAATATTTTCATTTTATGCTCTGTGATAAGGATGATTAATTTTAATAGTAACAGATCTATAAATTTGTTCTAATAAAATAATAGCAGCAAAAGAGTGTGTTAGTGTCATTTTACTTAGCGATATTTGTTTATTCGACAAATTTATTATCTCCTCACTAAATCCATCTGTGCCTCCAAGCACAAATAATATTTTACTAAATGAGGTTCCAAATAATAAGTGCTTGAATTTTTCTGTTGTGACCTTTTCACCTTTTTCATCAAGTAGTATTATTGCTTCAGTTCCTTTTTTTAATTTTATTTTCTTTATGAGAGACTTATCACTAATCTTTTCAGCCTTAATTTTAGATATAAGATTATTAGATATTTTAGTAATACGATTTAGATACATTTTAAAAAGAAACTCTTCTTGCTCAAATTTAAACTTATCATGATATAAAATTTCAATGTCCATGATATTAAGTCTATTATTCTATTTCGGTTGACCACATATTTTCAAGGTTGTAAAACTTCCTAATCTCATCTTTAAATAAATGCACTATTACATCTCCACTATCAATAACGACCCATCCACTATCATTGCTTCCCTCAATAGAAGGGGTTTTGATATTTAATTTCTTTAACTTTTTATGTACTGACTGTGAAATAGAATTGATGTGTCGATTGGAGGTCCCCGTTGCAAATACTAGATAATCAGCTAGCGATGTTTTTTTTGAAATATTAATTGAAACAATATCTGAAGCTTTGCTGTCCTCCAATTCTGTCAGGATATTTTCAAGGATATTAGTCAATTTTAGACCTTATTTCTGTAGAAGATATATTTTCATCAAAATCTTGAATAAATGTCCAGCTGGGACCTTCCTTAAATATTGAGCTCTTTGATAGATCATCTATACGGTATTTTTCAAATGCTTTGGCTGCTTTTGAGTTTAACGATTGATATTCACTATCTTGTCGATTGAATACTGCAATAGGTATTTGCTTAAATATACTCTGGTAATCTTTCCATTCATGCATCTCATTAAGTGAGTCGCTTCCCATAAGAAAAATGAAAGTATCTTTTGAAAATTTTTCTTTTATATACTTTAGATTGTCTATGAGGTAGTTAGAATTTGTTTCTTCTTCATAATATTTGAATTTAATATTCTTATTTTCAATGATTTCATCAATTTTATTTTTTCGCTCATTTAATGGAATATAATCAGAAGAGTTTTTTAATGGATTAACTTTAGTTATCAGCCACCAAACTTCATTCAAACTAAAAGTCGCCAGTGCTCGATTTGATATTTCTAAATGACCTTTGTGTGGAGGATTGAATGAGCTTCCTAGAATTCCTATCTTCATTTATGGTCTTACCTGCCCACTTCCACGAACAATATATTTGTAGGTTGTCAAACCTTCAAGACCCACAGGACCTCTTGCATGTAGCTTGCCTGTTGCTATTCCAATTTCTGCACCAAGCCCAAATTCTCCACCATCAGCAAACTGAGTAGATGCATTATGCATCACAATTGCACTGCCTACTGAATTTAAAAATTTTTCAACATTATTTTTATTTTCAGAAATAATACTTTCGGTATGTCCCGATCCATATTTAGCTATATGATCAATTGCTTCATCAACACCCTTAACAGTTTTAATTGATATAATTGCATCAAGATACTCAGTTTCCCAATCAATTTCATTTGCTGCATTCACTTTATCGGAAAATTTCATACATATGCCATCACCTCTAACTTCACAACCGCCTTTAATGAGAGTTTCTATTATTTTACCTAAATGACTATCAATACACTTTTCATCAATAAGAACTGTTTCTGCAGCACCGCAAATACCAGTCCTTCTTAATTTAGCATTTTCTACAATTTTACTTGCAAGATCAGGATCCGATGTTTCATCAACATAAATATGACATATGCCATCAAGGTGACCAATAACTGGAATTTTTGCAGTATCCTGAACTTTCTTAACAAGACCTTTGCCTCCTCGAGGAACTATTACATCAATATATTTTTCCATTTTGGACAGCATATAATCTACTGCAACTCTGTCGGTTGTATTTACATACTGAACTATATTTTTACTCACAGATTTTGATTGAATAGCTTTTTGCATTGAATTGACCATCGCTGTATTTGTATTGAAACACTCAGACCCACCTCTAAGTATTACACTGTTCCCTGCTTTAAGGCATAATACTGTAGCATCAATTGTTACATTTGGTCTGCTTTCATATATAATTCCAATTACTCCAAGAGGGACAGATACTCTTTCAACAATCATTCCGTTCGGTCTTTCATTAGTAAATAAAATATTGCCAGTGGGGTCATCTAGTGTAATTACGTTTTTTATCGACTCAATAATACCTTCAAACCTTTCATCATCCAGCATCAAGCGGTCAAGCATTGCATTAGACAATTTATCTTGAGACACTTCTATATCCAATTTATTAGCTTCTAAAATTTGATCTTTGTCACTTTTAAGTATTTCTATGATTGCATTTAAAAGCTCATTCTTTTCTTTCTTATCTAAAGATTTGATTTCTTGAGAGGCAACAACGCTATCTTTACCTAAAATATCTAATTCATTTTCAATTTTCATAACAATACC
>CABYGA010000016.1 GCA_902518415.1 uncultured Pelagibacteraceae bacterium
TCCTTGAAACCACAGCAAATTCAATTTCAATGTTTAATAGCTACAAGCTCATTATTCTAGACTCACTTAAAGATAAGAATTTGTCAGAGCTTGAGAGTGTAATCAGTAATGCCCCAGCTCAAACGATGCTGATCGTCAAAGCTGATAATCTTAAGAAAACTTCTAAACTCAGGAAATTATTTGAGAGTAATGCACGGTGTTACGCATTGGCGTGTTATGAGGATGATGCCAAATCAATGATGAGGCTAATTGATAATTTTGTGAAAGAAAATAATATTTCAATTGATCGAGACATAAAAAACTATCTCATGCAGACATTGAGTACAGATCGAATGATCAGTTATAATGAACTACAGAAGATCAGCTTATTTTATAAAAATGCTGAGAATGCTCCAAATCTTGAAGAAGTAAAAAATCTACTCAATGATTCTAGCTCAAATAATCTTCAGAAAATGAATGAGTCAGTGATGTATGGAAACACTACTAAATGCTCAAACATTATTAGTAAACTCTTATCTGAGGGAAATAATCCAATTTCTATCTTACGAAGTCTCATTAATTACCTAAAAAGATTACAAAAAGTAAAAGTAGAAATGAAAAAAGGCAGTAATTTTGATAGCTCAATAAAATTTTTAAGACCTCCCTTATTTTGGAAAGATAAAGACAATTTTCAACAACATTGTCTTCGTTGGCCTTTAAATAAAATCGAAAGAAATCTATCTCAACTTCTTGATGCTGAAATTGAGTGTAAAACTCATAGTAAATTATCCAGCATTCTTTGTGAGCGTTCGATACTAACGATTTGTCATGAAGGCAAGCGGCACTTTCAAAATTAGTTTTTAAGCTTTTGAGTAATCATCTCTAATTGATCAAGCGTTTTGTAGTCAATTTTAATACTACCACCTTTTTTACCTTTATGATTAATATTGATAGCCAAACCAAGTTTTTCAGAAATCTTATTTTCAAGGTCAATTGTATCGGGATCTTTGAGTTTTAATTTTTTTACAATAACTTTTTTATCTTTTGCTAAATTTTCCGCGTCCCTTACGGTTAAGTTTTCATTAACAATTTTTTCTGCTAGCTGCTCTGGAAATGCACTATTCATAATTGCGCGTGCGTGGCCTGAAGATATTTTTCCTTCAGTTATCATGTCTTGGATCGATTGGGGCAAAGATAATAATCGAATGATATTTGCTATATGGCTCCTACTTTTTCCCACAATTCCTGACAAATCTTCTTGGGTATGACCATGATTTTCAATCAATCTTTTATAACCTGCAGCTTCCTCAATTGGTGAAAGATCTGATCTTTGTACATTTTCTATGATAGCAATTTCAAGTGCTTCAGTATCATTAAAGTTTCTTATAACAACGGGTACCTCATGCAGTTGTGCAATTTGTGCTGCACGCCATCTTCTTTCACCTGCAATGATTTCATAACTATTAGCATCAGATGGTGACGGCCTTACCACCAATGGTTGCACCAACCCTTTTGCTTTAATAGAATCAGCCAATTCGTTAATACTATTTTTATTAAATAATCTTCTTGGTTGAGAAGGACTTGGTTTTAAATTCGCAATTGGTATTTTAGTTTCTTGACCAACGTTGGTGTTTTTTGCTTGTACAGTTTCTGTATCTCCCATTAAAGATGAAAGACCACGACCTAAACCTTTTTTTGTTGTGTTTGTAACCACTATGCTGCCTCTTGTTCTTTGTTTTGTTTAATGACTTCGTTTGCAAGACTTAAGTAAGCCTGACTGCCTGATGCTCTTTGATCATAGATTAAAGCAGGCATACCAAATGATGGAGCTTCTGAAACTCTTACATTACGAGGTATAATGGTTTCATAAACTTGTTCCCTTAAATGATTTCTGACATCCGTTGCAACTTGAGAAGACAATTTGTTTCTGCTGTCGTACATCGTCAACACAATCCCATCAATAGATAAACCAGGATTTAGATTCTGTCTTACACGTTCAATTGTTTTGATTAACTGACTGAGACCTTCGAGTGCGAAGAATTCACATTGCAATGGAACAATAATTGCATTGGCTGTCGTCATTGCCATGACAGTCAATAAACTTAAGGCTGGCGGACAATCAATAAAAATAAAATCAAACTCATTTAATTTTTCATTTGCGTTAAAGATATTTTTTAATGTGAAAGCTCGATCGTTAACGTCAGCGAGTTCAGGTTCAATTCCAGACAAATCAACTGTTGAAGGAATTAAAAAAAGATTATCGATTTCAGTTTTTCGAATGGAATCATAAATATTTGCTTGTCCCGCTAATACTTCGTAAATAGAATTTTCCCTCTGACCATAATCGACCCCTAAACCTGTGCTTGCATTACCCTGAGGATCTAGATCAATAATTAATACCTTTTGGCCTGTCGCCGCGAGGGCTGTGGATAAGTTTATAGCTGTGGTCGTCTTTCCGACCCCTCCTTTTTGATTCGAAATAGCAATTATTTTCCTTTTCATACTAAGTGCTTGATTTTATTACATTATTTAGTTCTAAAATATAAGATCCCTTTTCAACACTGTTTTCATGCAATTTATGATCAAAATTCCAATATTTAGTGGCTTCACCAATTTCATCATCTATATGTATACCTTTATGAAAAAGGAATGTAGTACTTTTTTTCGATATATTATAACTTATTGATAACAGATCATTTAATCGTCCAACTGCTCGGGCTAAAACAATGTCAAATTTTTGATTCGTGGCTTTCTCAGCTTTATGGGGAATCACATAGGTATTCTTCAGTTTTAGTTCATCAATACAATGCTCTAAAAATTCAGCTCTTTTCCTTCGATTTTCGCATAAAAATATTGAATTTTCGCCATTATATAGCAATGACAACGGTATTCCAGGAAGTCCTGATCCGCTGCCTATATCAATTATGTTTTGTTTATTTTCTCGAATCAAATCACTTATGCGTAATGAATCATAAAAATGCCTAGTCCAAATAAGATTCTTGTCTTTTTTTGATATAAGGCTTTGTTTTTCAGCCAATATTAATGTTCTGTAAGCATCGAGTTTATTGATTGTTTCACGTGAAACATTACTTTTTAGCTCCTTAAGAGCTTCTGGCGAATCCTCCATAATGAAGATATTAAGCCAGTTTTTTTAATTTTGCTTGAGTTTTTATATGGGCCAATATTACCCCTAAAGCAGCAGGAGTGACACCGTCAATTCTTGAAGCCTGGGCAATGTTTTTTGGCTTAATTCTTGATAATTTTTCCTTAATTTCATTGGATAAACTTGATAAATCATCATAGTTCATTGTTTCAGGTATCTTTATTTTTTCTTCTTTATTTATTGAAATGATCTCACTTTCTTGCTTTTTAAGATAACCTTTATAGTGAGCCTCAATTGAGACTTGCTCTAATATCTCTTCTGAAAAATCATTTAAATTTATCTCAAACATATCTCCTACAATATTGATATCAATATCTGGGTAGGCCAGTAAATCAAATGCAGACCTTTTTTTACCATCTTTATTAATTTTGACACCCATTTTTTCAGCTTTATTTGGTGTAACATATTGATTTTTAACAATGTTTAGCAACTCATTAATTTTAGTTTGTTTATTGGTAAAATACTCATATCTGTTCTTTGAAACGATTCCTAATGTATTAGCGGTTTCTGTAAGTCTCAAATCAGCATTGTCAGCTCTCAATAATAAACGGTATTCTGCCCTTGATGTGAACATTCTATAAGGCTCTGTCACTCCTTTAAGAGTCAAATCATCAATCATCACTCCAATATAAGAATCATTTCTAGAAAAAATGTGTTCTTTATTTTTATGAGAAATCGCAGCGTTTAAGCCTGCAACCAATCCTTGAGCTGCAGCTTCTTCATATCCCGTTGTGCCATTAATTTGACCAGCTAGATAAAGGCCTTTTATTCTTTTAGTCTCTAAAGTTTGATAAAGTTCTTGTGGATCAATAAAATCATATTCGATAGCATAACCATGTCTTATAATCTTTGCATTCTCTAAACCATTGATTTTACTGATAAATTCAGCTTGAACATCTGCAGGTAATGAGGTTGATATTCCATTTGGATATATCAAATCACTATCTATACCTTCTGGCTCAAGGAAAATCTGATGTCTTAATTTATCCGCAAACTTTACAACTTTATCTTCAACAGAGGGACAATATCGAGGTCCTGTACCACTGATTTGACCTGAGTAAATAGCTGATTTTGCTATATTTTTTTGGATAATGTCATGAACTGATTCATTCGTATGCGTGATGTGACAAGGCAGTTGCTGATTATAAGTTTTGTTCGTTAAGAATGAAAAATATGAATGCTTTTCATCTGCATCCTGTTTTTCAAGCCGATCAAAATCAATAGTATTTTTATCAATCCGTGCAGGGGTTCCTGTCTTTAATCTTCCAATATTAAAGCCTGTTTTATATAGGGATTTTGCTAAGCCGATTGATGGAGCATCACCATGCCTTCCTGCAGGTATTGTTTTTTCACCCAAATGAATAAGGCCATTTAAAAATGTGCCAGTCGTAATGATTACTTTTTTTGTTGAAACCGTCTTTCCACTTTCGCATAAGACACCAGCTATTTGATTATCATGATCAAAAATTAAATCTTCTACGGGATCAAATAAACATTCTAGATTTTTAGTTTGAAGAATCTCCTCTTGCATATATTTTTTGTACAATTTCCGATCCGATTGAGCGCGGGGGCCACGAACAGCAGGGCCTTTTGTGCGGTTTAAGAGACGATATTGAATACTTGAGAGATCTGCAATTCTTCCCATGATGCCGTCTAACGCATCAATTTCTCTAACTAAGTGACCTTTTCCCAGTCCACCAATGGCTGGATTACACGACATTTCACCAATGGTCTCAAATTTATGGCTGATTAAAAGGGTTTTAGCGCCTACTCGTGCAGCCGTTGTTGCTGCTTCACAACCCGCGTGACCACCACCTATGACAACTACATCAAAGTTAGACATGACTAAGTTAAATAAATTAACTCAGCTTAATTGCAATCAATAATTTTTGTTATTTGCCTATGCAAAAATCTTTGAAAATCACTTCAAGATACTCTTCTACGTCAACGTGACCTGTTATTTTTCCGATTTCCTGAATTGCTAATCTTAATTCTTCAACCATGAGTTCTGAATTATTTTTTAAGTCAATTGTTTTTGCATTCAACAGGCTTTGAATAGAATTTTGAACTCCTAAGATGTACCTTGTTTTAGTTGGAATAGTATCTGAATAGCTTCCGAAATTATTCGACACCTTATCAGAAATTTGTTTGATTAAATGATCAATGCCGTCCCCTGTTGTAACTGAGATATTAATGGCCCTATCATATGTTTTGTTTTCCTTATTATGAAGATCACATTTGTTTAAAATAGTTAATCGTTCATCGTGGAAATTTAATTTGGTTGGATCGTCAAATAATTCAATAACCAGATTTGCTTCATCAATTTTCTTCTGTGTGATTTCAATTCCCTTTTTTTCAATCTCATCACTTGTCTGCCTCAGTCCCGCTGTATCTGTAAAAACTACAGGAAATCCGGCAATATTTAACCTTACTTCAAGTGCATCTCGCGTAGTCCCTTCTCTATCGGATACAATCGCAACATCTCGGTTGGCTAATAGATTTATGAGACTTGATTTCCCTACATTCGGTGTGCCCACAATTGCTACACGGTATCCGTCTCTCAGAATCTCTCCTTGATTTCGTTGGTTAATGTGTTCATTCATCTCAACTAAAAGTTTTTCAATTTTTTCATTTATATTTTTTAAAACATCATCGGGAATATCCTCTTCTGCAAAATCAATATCAGCTTCAAGGTACGCAACCAGTTCAATCAGAGATTTTCTCCAAGACAGGTATAGCTTATTCAATGAACCGTCCATCTGACTCAGAGCCTGATTGTGTTGCAGTTCTGTTTGCGCATTAATTAAATCTCCCATAGCTTCGATAGCTGTAAGATCCATTTTATTATTTATGAACGCTCTTTTTGAAAACTCTCCAGGTTCAGCAAGCCGCAGCTGGTTAATTCCTGATAGAGTTTTTAAGAGAAGATCAACCGTTGCTCTACCTCCATGTATATGAAACTCAACTACGTCCTCTCCAGTAAAGCTTTTTGGCTTGGCAAAATAAACAGCTAATCCACGATCGATTAAATTTCCATTTTCGGAATCATAAAAACTAGCCCTTGTTAATACATTGGGATCAAAGTGACTCTTGCGAGAGATTGTTTTAAGTGCAGTCAGTGCTAGGTGACCAGATACACGAACTACAGCCAGACCTGCAACTCCGCTTGCTGTTGATAGTGCAAATATTGTCATAATAAACTATGTGATTGCCGTTTAATCTAAACGATTAATCCCATTTAGTCACAAAGTCACTTAATTCTAATTCAGGTATCCTTTTTACAGATCCTTCTGGTGTACCGACGTACAAATAACCAAGGACTTTCTCATTTTCTCGAAGTCCTAAGTAAGAGGAGATTTTTTCATTGAGAGCTACAGCACCCGTTCTCCACATTCCTCCAAATTTAAGAGCACTGAGAGCCAATAGAATATTTTGTGCTGCAGCTGCTGTTGACATAATTTGTTCTATCTCAGGCACCTTTGGATGTTCTTTTATATGAGATATTAAGATTATTATCATTGGTGCACGGAAAGGTGCGTTTTTATACTTTTCAACTTTTTGCTGATCACCTCCTGCAATATGATCATTAGCAAATTGAGAGAATATTTCAGACAATTTTCTAATTCCGTCACCTGTAACCTCAATAAACCTCGATGGCCTCAACCAAGCATGGTCTGGTGCTCGTAAGGCTGCTTTGTATACAAGTTGCATCTGTTCATCTGATGGAAGAGGCTCTGAGAGTACTCTTGGCGAATTTCTTGAAATAATATTTTCTAATGCATCCATATAATATATCTTAATGTATACATGAGTTCTTATGTTTTCAAATCATTGATTGGCAATATAGAGGTTATCTCTGGTAACAATAAAATTACTGGTATAAGCCGAACTCGAAAAGGCATAACCAGCACTAAAGATAAGCTCTTACTAAGAGCAGCTTTTCAAATTAATGCCTATCTAGCACGCAAGCGTAGATCACTATCCTTTCCTACAAGACAGATGGGAACTCGTTTTCAAAATCGAGTTTGGAACCATTTAAGACGTGTTCCTTATGGTCGTACTACAAGCTATGGTCAGATAGCAAAAAAGTTAAGAACATCTCCGCGAGCAGTTGGTGGAGCACTAGGACGAAATAACTTAATGATGTCAGTTCCATGCCACCGAGTTGTATCCAAAGATGGTAAGCTCACAGGGTTCACATCAGTCGGTGGTATCAAAACGAAAAAGAAATTATTAAACGTTGAACAAAAAACTCGTAAATAAATTAAAAAAAAATATTCGAGTAATTCCTGACTTTCCAAAGAAAGGAATACTTTTTCAAGACATTACTTCAATTACCGATAACAAAAAATTGTTTACTGAAGTTGTTAACGAAATATCAACGTATGCCAGAAAGAAAAAATTTACTAAAATTGCAGGTGTTGAGGCCAGAGGCTTCATCTTTGGTGCTGCTGTTGCTTTTAAACTAGGTCTTCCTTTCGTACCAATAAGAAAAAAGGGGAAACTGCCTGGAAAAGTTCTAAAACAAAAATATTCGCTTGAGTACGGCAATGATGAAATTCAAATTCATAGTAATGCCATCACTTCACGAGATAGAGTTCTAATAATTGACGACTTAATTGCAACCGGCGGTACCGCTGTAGCTTCAGCAAAACTTATTTCAAAGTGTAAGGTAAAAAATATTGAATTTTATTTTATAATTGATCTTAAAAATGTTGGTGGTTCACAAAAATTAGCAAAGAAATTTAAACTGTCTTCAATTTTAGAGGCTGAAGGGTAATTGGGTAAAATTGAAAAATAAAATTTGGACTCTCTTCCTCACATTGATATTTTTTATGATGAACATTGGTATTCAAGCTGCTGAAGAAACAACACATGGGGCTACGCGTGTTCCAGCTGAATGGGAACCACAAGAGGCAATCTGGATGCAATGGCCTGGTTTTTGGGAAAAAAGTTATGAACCAAGTTTTGCGCAGATGGCTGACATCATTTCACGATACGAAAAATTACATATTCTCTATCATTCAGATCAGATTTATGCAGAAGCACAAAAATCAATTTTAGATATAGATTCAGACCCACTGCAAAACAATATTCATTGGCACAACGTACCCAATGATAATGCTTGGATGAGAGACAATGGACCTGTTTATGTTTTTAATGATAATGAACTAAGAATTCAAAATTGGAATTTTGATGCATGGGGTGGTGCTTTTGGTTCAGATGTCTCTTTTAATTTAGATAATGAAGTCCCAAATAAGATTGGTGAGATTTTAGATTTACCTGTTGATCATATAGACATAGTACACGAACGAGGTAATTTAGAATTTAATGGATTAGATACAGTTATATTAAATTGGAGCACCATTGGTGACCCCAGCAGAAACTTAAACTACAATAAACAGCAGGCGCAACTTGATCTAAAAAAATACTTCGGCGTATCAAAAGTCATTTTTATTGAAGGTATTCCAAATGGAGATCTCACCAAAGGGCACATTGATGGTATAGCTCGATTTATTGATCAAAGAACTGCAGTTGTTGTTCAGTGTACAACCCAGTCATTGTGTCAGCCAGATAGTAAGGACGCTGAGATTTATGACAAGGCAGCTGAAATAATTGAGAAATCGGGGTTTAATGTAATAAGAGAACCTATCGAAGGCTATGTTCAGTACAGCGGACAAACATTTGACACCAATTACATGAATTGGTTAGTAGGAAATGGATTTGTAATTGTGCCTGGTTTTGGAAATCCAGATACAGACATCCCAGCGAAATCTCGTATAGAGAAATATTTTCCAAATCGTGATGTGTATCTAGTTGAAATGTTAAGCTCTTGGGCAGCTGGAGGTGGAATACATTGTCATACAAATGATCAACCAGCTTTTCAATTTTAGAGGCTGAAGGGTAATTGTTGGAACGATTACTTATTCATTGATTGAAAGAAATCGGCGTTATCTTTAGTTTCTTTCAGTTTTCCAAGTAAGAATTCAATGGAGTCCATGGTTCCCATTGGGTTAAGAATACGTCTCAGAACATACATTTTTTGTAGTTCGTCCTTATCAAGAAGGATCTCCTCTTTTCGAGTACCAGACTTGGTTATATCAATCGCAGGATAGATTCTCTTATCAGCGACCTTTCTATCCAATATAATTTCTGAGTTACCTGTTCCTTTAAATTCCTCAAAAATAACTTCATCCATTCTACTTCCTGTGTCAATCAACGCTGTAGAAATAATCGTTAATGATCCACCATCTTCAATGTTTCTTGCGGCTCCGAAAAATCTCTTTGGTCTTTGAAGTGCATTGGCATCAACACCACCTGTTAAAACTTTTCCTGAACTTGGAACAACCGTGTTGTATGCGCGGCCTAGTCTTGTGATAGAATCGAGCAAGATCACAACATCTTTTTTATGCTCTACTAATCTTTTCGCTTTGTTAATAACCATTTCAGCAACTTGTACGTGACGTGATGCTGGCTCATCAAATGTTGAGCTAACTACCTCGCCCTTCACAGAACGTTGCATGTCTGTCACTTCCTCAGGTCGTTCATCAATTAACAATACCATCAAGTAACACTCAGGATGATTGTCTGTAATAGAGTGTGCAATGTTTTGTAGTAGTACTGTTTTACCTGTTCTTGGAGGTGAAACTATAAGAGCTCTTTGGCCTTTACCGATTGGTGAAACCAAATCAATAACTCGTGCGCTTTGATCTTTGTCGGGCTTTTCTGTTTCAAGTTTAATTTGTTCATCGGGATATAGAGGTGTTAAGTTGTCAAAGTTAATTTTATTTCTACTTTTTTCAGTTGCTTCATAATTGATTGTGTCAATTTTTAATAACGCAAAATATCGTTCACCTTCCTTAGGGGCTCTGATAGGCCCTTCAACTGTATCTCCCGATCTTAATCCGAACCTTTTAATCTGGCTGGGACTAACATAAATATCATCTGGACCTGGCAAATAATTTGCCTCCATTGATCTGAGGAAACCAAAGCCGTCTTGTAAAACTTCAAGTACACCTTCTCCGTCTATGTCCTTCTTATTTGATGCAAGAGACCTTAATATCTCAAACAACATATCTTGTGTACGCATAGAACTTGCGTTTTCAACACCTGTTTCTTCAGCGTATTTTAATAGTTCTTGTGGAGTTTTTTTCTTAAGTTCTCTTAATTTTAAGCTCATACTGTTTTAAATTTTGGATAAGTTTTTTTTTGGAAAGTGTAAAAGAAATCGTTTATTAACTTTAATTTTTTATTATAGCAAGGAATAAATCTGTTAAATAAGAGAGATGTGTTGGTACAATTAACTTAAATAATTGAAATTATTAAATAAAGTATAACAATATTTAAATTCTAACTATCAAATTTCTGATACCTTTTTAGCAAATTGCTCTACTTTTTTCCAATTTGTAAAGTCATATGTATTAGACAAGTCGGTAGGGCCTGAAGTAAGCCACATAATAAAACGGATTATATGCTTGTCAAAAAAACCGTATCTTGGATAATCGATTTTTCCAGCAAACACAGATATTTCCTTTGGGTTCCATTGAGAAAGCTCTAAAAATTTTTTTGTGTAGGGGTTTGTCAATGGTGAACCCTTCTCTGAATTTCTTGCTACAGCGTTCACGCTGAAGAAGGCGTTTTTTTTAGCTTCGAGTACTGAAATATTTTTTTTTATGAATTTGTATAGTTCCTTTTTATGTTTTCCGTATCTAATGCTCGCGCCTATAACTATCATATCAAACATCATGAGATTTTCATCAAATGCCTGATTTAAACTTATGAGTTTAGTATGAGATGAATCATTTAGGATGCTGGCAATGTGGTCACAAATTTTTTTTGTATGACCGTCTGTCGTTGAATATATAACTAAGCACTTTTCCATGGTATTTTACATAACTGAAATATGTTCGCTCAGCAGTGTATTAATAAAATTAATTTGCTCATCTGAGTCATTTAGACATGGTATATAATGAAATTTATTACCACCTGCTTTTAAAAATATTTCTTTATTTTCCTCGTCAATTTCTTCAATTGTTTCTAGGCAATCAACACTAAAGGCAGGAGCAATTACCATGATGTCCTTTATGCCTTCAGAAGGAAGTCGTTCCATAGTCTCACTTGTGTAAGGCTTCAGCCACTCTGCTGGTCCAAAACGGGATTGAAAAGTTGTAATGTATTCTTCTTCTTTCAAGTTTAATTTTTCGGCAACCAGGCGAGTAGTTTTTTGACAAAAGCATTGATAGGGATCGCCTAATGTAAAATTTCTCTTAGGTATACCGTGGTACGTAAAGATTATTTTTTGTGGCATGTGATTAGAGATTTTATTTTTTATTGTTGCGACCAAGCCAGATATGTAACTGTCATGATCGTGGTAGCTGTTTATGAAATTAAGGGCAGGAACCCATCTCCACTTGGAAAGAGCTCGGGTTACCTCGTCAAAAACACTACCCGTTGTTGTTCCTGAATACTGAGGAAACAAGGGGAGAACTATAAGACTTTGACAATTTTTATCCTTAAGTGAAAGAAGTGCTTTTTCCATATTGGGCTTCCCGTAGCGCATTGCTAGTTCAATTTCTATATTTTCTGGAACAGTTCTTTTTAGCTTTTCTAATATTCTCTCGGAGTAAACAAGAAGTGGTGATCCCTTGTCTGTCCATACTGACTTGTAAAGCTTTGCTGATTTTGCTGGACGAAAAGTAAGGATTATTCCATTTAAAATGAACCACCAAATAAACTTTGGAATTTCAATGACTCTGCCATCGGACAAAAATTCTTTTAAAAAAATTCTTACGTCGCGAGTTTTATAACTTTCTGGTGTCCCCAAGTTACAAATAAGAACTCCAATTTTTTTTCGTCTTCCATGTTCATAGTCTTGTGTACCAATAAATTTCATTTTTTTCTTTTAGTTATTTCTTACCTTTTGTACAAGTCTCTCCACATTTTTTATTGGCGTCTCAGGAAGAACACCATGACCTAGATTAAAAATATGTGGATAATCTCGAAAGGCAAGTAAAATTTCTTCTAGCTCTTTATCCATTTCATCACCTCCATTTAAGAGAAGTTTTGGATGTAGATTTCCTTGATATGAAATATTTGGATTTAATAAGTCTAGTTGTTGTAGATTAAAATTATAATCTAAACAAATACAATCGAGTTGGTTAATAAATGAGTAATTTCTATAGCCGCTTGTGCTAGCGTTTCTAGGAAATCCAATTATTGGTATATCGGATTTACTTTTGATTTCTTTTACTATTTTCAGAGTTGGATTTACAACCCATTTTTCAAAAAGGTAATCGTCAAGATCACCAGCAGCAGATTCAAATATTTGAAACGCATCTATGCCGGCGTTTACTTGTTGCATTGCGTAATTAGAAATTATGTCAGTTAGATCATCGATGTAATTGTCTATTCTTTTTTCATTTTTATAAATGAGGTCTTTGTTCATCTGTGATCTTTCCTCTTTATCAAACAAACAATATGATAAAGTTGTCCAAGGCCCGCCTACAAAGCCTATCAGAGGAATTTTTGATATTGTTTTTATGTTTTCTATACCCTTTGTAACTGGATCTAGTTTGTGCGATTCAAATTTGAATTTCTCATTGAATTTAACTTGAGGCCCCATTCCCTCTTTAAAGCCAACATCACATCCAGACGCATAGGGGATCATTAATATATCAGAAAACACTATACAGGCATCTAATCCGTATCTTTTAACCGGTTGAAGAGAAATCTCTGTTATTACCTCAGGATCAAGAAACATTTCCATGAGGTCTTTATATTTTTGTCTTATTTTAATATATTCAGGTAAATGCCTTCCCGCCTGTCTCATTAACCAAATGGGAGTTTTTGTTTTCTTGCCTTTTAGTGTTTCTATAAGAATACTCATATAATATATATATAAGGTAGTATTAGTTTATGTACCTGTGATGATGTGTATATATAAAAACCTCTTACTTGCCCACAAATCAATACATGTCTTTAACAGGGATATTTAGAGCATTTGTGATATTACCCACAAGGTAGAACAATGGTTGAGGCATTATCCACAGGTGGATGAAAAGCAAGAAAATATAGGATAAAAAGGCCAAAATATTGTAAATGTTTAAAAACAGTAAACATATAATATATATCCACACTGATTACTAAGGTTGTTAATAGCTTATGAACACACAAATAACACTAGCGTCTAAAAGTCAAACACGCTCAAGACTTTTAACAAATGCCAAAATAAAATTTAAAACAGTTGATCATGGTGTTGATGAGGATGAAATTAAACTATCCATGTCAGAAAGTTCGCCAGAAGAGATTGTTACAAAGCTTGCTGAGATGAAAGCTTTAAAGGCATCTATATCAAACGATGGTTTGGTCATAGGATCCGATCAA
>CABYGA010000017.1 GCA_902518415.1 uncultured Pelagibacteraceae bacterium
GACTCTAAGGTTAATATTGATCTTAAGGATTTTGTTTTAATAAATTCTCCAGCCTCTTTGAAGATTTTATCGCTTCCATCAATTTCGGGTTTAGTGAGTATTGCTGAGGGTGAAGAAGGAATCCGGTTCGGTTACGGTCAAATTAGTTATACTGAAAATGAAGAAAACTTTAGAGATATTGATGCGTTCGCGGTAAGTGACAGTATAGGCTTAGTCATGGATGGGTTAATACAGAGAGAGGAGTCATTAATTGATATGTCTGGAGAAATAAGTCCAATGCATTTAGTTAATGCTATAATTCAGAATGTACCAGTTTTAGGCCCCATTATCATTGGTAACGAGGGTGAAGGATTATTTTCCATCGATTTTAGTTTAACAGGCGACGTCGACAATCCAGAAGTTTCATCTAACCCCCTAACAATAATTAAGCCTCGTATCATCGAAAGAGCCTTAGAGTCAATAAACTCCAATCAAGTTATTCAATAGTAACAACTCTAAAGTATTTTTTTTTGCCAACACTTATGACAAGTCCACTTGAGCTATCGCTTAGTAATGTATTAATTGAAAAATGTTCATCTTTTATGAGTTCTTTATCAATTTTTACTGCATTGCCTCGAATAAGTTTCCTGCTGGCAGATTTTGAAGAAGCAAAGTTCATTCTTAAAATAAGATCAGAAAGCAGGACTTCATTGTTTAATTCTTCCAATTTTAGTTTTATGATCGGTAAATCTGCTTCTAGATTGTTATTAGTAAAAATATCTTTAGCGGTTTCTTGAGATTTTTTTGCCTCATCAAGACCATGAAGCATAGCCGTGGTTTCGTTGGCTAATATTATTTTGGTTTCATTTATATTATCGGCACTTTCTTTTTCTATAGTCTCAATTTCTTCTTTTTCTAGATCAGTAAATAGTTTTAAAAACCTTATAACATCTCGGTCATCTGTGTTTCTCCAAAACTGCCAATAATCATATGCAGATAACATGTCTTCATTAAGCCATACAGCTCCGTCTGCTGTTTTGCCCATTTTATCTCCATTAGCATTAGTCAATAAAGGTGTAGTTAATCCAAAAGTTTCCTTCCCACTTGCTCTTCTTATTAATTCAACGCCATTTACAATATTGCCCCATTGATCTGATCCACCTATTTGAAGGATGCAGTTGTCTCTATTATTTAATTCAAAGAAATCGTAAGCTTGAAATATCATATAATTAAATTCAACAAAATTAAGCGACTGTTCTCTATCAAGTCTAATTTTAACACTATCAAAGCTTAACATTTTATTAATTGTAAAATGTTTGCCATAATCTCTGAGAAAGCTGACATAATTTAGTTTGTCTAACCATTCAGAATTATCTCTAGTTATCCATTTAGAATCCTCATTATCCGATAAAAGAAATCTATCAAAGACCTGTTTTAGATTTTTTGCATTCAAGTCTATTTCATCATCAGATAATATTTTTCTTGTTTCATCTTTGCCTGATGGATCTCCTATTCGTGTTGTACCTTTTCCGATAAGAACAATCGGTGTATGGCCATACTTTTGAAATAGCCTCATTATCATAATTTGAATAAGACTTCCTACATGTAAGGATTTAGCCGTACAATCAAAACCGATATAAAATTTTATTTTGTTTGAATTAATTATTTCATTCAAAGTTTCTTCATTGGTACACTGATTAAGGAAACCACGAAATTTTAATTCTTCAATTAATGTCATTTTCTTTATTTTTCACTAATATATAAATTATTTGCAATGATTATACAAAATATATGATTAAGAATAAGTTTTTAGCCGTTGGGGTAATGAGCGGTACTTCTATGGATGGCATTGATATCTCTCTTATTTTATCAGATGGCAAAAAATCTTATAAACACATTAAATCAAAGTTTTATAGTTATAAGAAATCTACAAAAACAATTTTATCAAAACTTGTAGATTCGTTTTCAGTCTCTAAACATTCATTAGCACTTATTAGTAGCACTGAAGAATTAGTGACTTTTGAATATATTACCGCACTCAAAAATTTTCTAAAAGATCAGAGCTTATCAAAGATAGATTTGATAGCATTACATGGTCAAACTGTATTTCATGATCCTATAAACAAATCATCTATACAGCTTTGTGACGAACTAAAAATCAAAAGTAGTTTTAAATTACCTATCGTGAGTGATTTCAGACAAAAAGATTTGTCTTTGGGGGGGCAAGGTGCTCCACTTGCTCCAATATTTCACCAGTTGCTTACGCAAAAATTAGAAATTACTCCGCCAGTATGTTTTGTCAATATTGGCGGAATATCAAACATAACAGTTATAGATGATCAAAAATATATTTATGCTTATGACACTGGTCCAGGCATGTGTCTTCTAGATCAGTACATGGTTCTAAAGAAAAAAATTAACTTTGATAAAGGTGGTAAACATTCCTTAAAAGGAAAGGTAAATCCAAAAATTCTCAAGATACTAATGAGTGATAAATATTTTCTTAAAAAAAAGAATAAATCTTTAGATCGTAATTATTTTACTCTCAATCCATTTATGAAATTAAATTTTAATGATGCTTGTGCAACAATCTCAGCATTTACTGCCCACACAATAATAAAAGAAGCTAATAGATTTAATGCAAAATATTTAATTGTTTCAGGCGGTGGATCAAAAAATAAATATGTGATCAAATTAATGCAGGAGACTTTTAGAGGCAAATTATCAACTGCTGATCATTTAAATTTAAATTCAGATTTTATTGAGTCACAGGCATTTGCTTATTTGGGCATCAGAAGAATTAAGGACCTTCCAATTTCATTTCCTAGTACCACTGGAGTAAAATATCCTGTAACGGGGGGCAAAGTAAATTAATTAACGATATTTAGAATTTAATTCTCTTTCAATGTACTTTCTTACAACTTTTTCTAACCTATCTTGCTCGTTATCATAAAAATGATTTGCTCCAGAAATTTCTTCATAGTCAACAGTGATATTTTTCTGTGATTTTAGCTTTTCTGCCAATCTAGCAGTTTCTTCCGGTGCCACCATTTCATCTTTTTTACCTTGCACAATTAACCCTGAAGCTGGGCAAGGAGCTAAAAAATTGAAATCATAAAGATTTGGCTGAGGCGACACGCTTATAAATCTCGTGATCTCTGGCCTTCTCATTAATAGCTGCATACAAAGCAATGCTCCAAATGAAAAGCCAGCTACCCAACATTGGTTTGTATTAGGATTTTGTCGCTGTATCCAATCTAATCCTGCAGCAGCATCTGCAAGTTCTCCAAGTCCATTATCGAATTTACCTTCACTTTTACCAACGCCTCTTAAGTTAAATCTAAATATAGAAAAACCTAATGAGTCAAATATAGAAAATAAGTCCATTACAATTGGGTTATTCATAGTTCCTCCGTATAAAGGATGTGGGTGAATTATGAGAGCGACTGGAGGATTTAAAGATTGTCCCTTTTTGTACTTACCGACAAGTTTGCCATCTGGACCAGTAAAAACCACTTCTTTAACTTGATTATTCATATTTAAGGACTAGATAGTTGACTAAATTAGTAGGTTATTATATGTAACCTCTGAGACGGTATACTAAATTTGTTATTTAAAATTCAAGGCTTTTTTTTAAAATGAGTAAAATCATTGATTTAATTGACTCTTATATTGAAAGAGACCCAGCTGCAAAAGGGAGGATCGAGGTATTTCTTACCTCTCCAGGCTTACATGCTATTGGAATATATCGCCTGTCTAATTTCCTGTGGTCTTTAAAGCTCCAATTTTTTGCAAAGATAATTTCTTATTTAGGTAGACTGATTACCGGAATTGAAATTCACCCCGGTTCAAAAATTGGTGCCCGTTTTTTTATTGATCATGGAATGGGTGTTGTGATTGGTGAAACTGCTGAAATAGGTGATGGCGTAACAATATATCATGGTGTTACTTTAGGAGGTATTTCTCCAAACGAAGATAGTGCAAGTCAAAAAGAAAAAAAGAGACATCCTACACTTGAAGATAAAGTTACAGTGGGATCCGGTGCTCAGATCTTAGGACCTATTACAATAGGACATAATTCAAAGGTTGGCTCAAACTCTGTTGTTACAACAAATATTGATCCTAATAGAAGTGTAATTGGAAACCCCGCAAGATATACAATAGTCGCTAATTCTACTGGGAAAAAGAGATTTAGAGCTTACGGGTTAAGTAAGGGAGATGACAGTAGAACTGCAATTGTTGATCAGATTCAAAAAGATAATAAGGAGCTTCAAAAAAGAATTTCAGACTTAGAGAAAATAATAAAGGAAAAATAAATGAAAATTACATCAAAAGGAAGATACGCAGTTTTAGCAATGGTGGATATTGCTAAGTTTGGTGAAGAGACTCCGTGCAACTTGTCTCACGTTTCAGTAAGACAAAATATTTCACTTTCATATCTTGAGCAAATTTTTAATGATTTAAAAAGAGCAAAGCTTGTTAAAAGCCAAAAGGGCCCTGGTGGTGGCTATAGGCTTAATAAAGAGTCTACAGAAATTAGAATACTTGATATTTTTAAAGCCATTGACGAGCAAATAAAAACTACTGGCTGTGGTAACGATCCAAAATCTTCTTGTTCGGGTACAGGTAAAAAATGTCTAACGCACAACTTCTGGGAAAATCTAGAGGGTGTAATTGGAAATTATCTAAACTCGGTTTATTTAAGTGATTTGACTGCAGATTATGGCATTTCTGACGAGAGGAGAGTAATAGGTGAATAAAATAAATAAAGAGAATTTTAAGCAAGATGCTTATAAATATGGATTCGTAACTGACATTGAAGATGAAAAAATTCCTAAAGGCCTTAATGAAGATGTCATTAAGTTAATTTCTAGCAAAAAAAATGAACCTGAATGGATGCTTGAATGGAGGCTGGCTGCTTATGAGCGTTTGAAAAGTATGGAGGTTCCGAAGTGGGCTCGTGCTAATATTGCTGACATTGATTTTCAAGATTTATATTACTATTCATCTCCTAAAGATTTTAAAGAAAAGCCTAAATCTCTAGAAGAAGTGGACCCTAAGCTTTTAGAAACGTACGAGAAATTAGGAATTCCATTAAAAGAGCAAGAAGCATTGGCCGGTGTTGCAGTAGATGCTGTTTTTGACAGTGTATCAGTTGCAACTACTTTTAAAGAAAAATTGAATGAAATAGGTGTTATATTTTGTCCAATTTCTGAGGCCATACAAAAACACCCTGATCTAGTAAAGAAATATATTGGTTCAGTAATTCCTGTAACGGATCATTTTTATGCAACTTTGAATTCAGCAGTATTTAGTGATGGGTCATTTGTTTACATTCCTAAAAATGTTAAATGCCCAATGGAACTTTCAACATACTTCAGAATTAATGCCTCTGAAACAGGTCAGTTTGAAAGAACACTTATAATTGCAGATGAAGGTAGTTACGTTAGTTACCTTGAAGGCTGTACAGCTCCAATGAGGGACGAAAATCAATTGCATGCAGCAAATGTTGAACTAGTAGCACTTGATAATGCTGAAATTAAGTATTCAACAGTTCAGAATTGGTACCCAGGAGACGAAGATGGTAAAGGGGGTATATACAATTTTGTTACTAAAAGGGGTCTCTGCAAAGGAAAAAACTCAAAGATATCATGGACACAAATTGAAACAGGATCTGCGATAACATGGAAGTATCCTAGTTGCATTTTAAGAGGTGATAATTCAACTGGTGAGTTTTATTCAGTTGCAATTACCAATAATCATCAGCAAGCAGATACAGGTACGAAAATGATTCATTTAGGTAAAAATACTAAGAGTCGAATTGTCTCAAAGGGAATATCAGCAGGCAAGTCATCAAATACATATCGTGGTCTAGTTAATTTTCATAGAAAAGCTGAAAATTCTAAAAACTTTACTCAATGTGACTCATTGCTTGTGGGCAGTAATTGCAAAGCCAATACTATTCCACTTACAGAAAATAATTCCAATACTTCCTCTTTAGAGCACGAGGCTACGACTTCTAAAATAAGTGACGATCAATTATTTTATTGTATGCAAAGAGGCCTTGACGCTGAAGAAGCACAAAGTTTAATTGTTAACGGTTTTTGCAAAGAAGTATTGCAACAACTTCCAATGGAATTTGCGGTAGAGGCACAAAAACTTGTTAGCATAAGTCTTGAAGGAAGTGTTGGATAGTATGTTAGAAATTAAAAATCTAGATGTATCAGTTGAAGATAAACAGATTATTAAAAATCTTAATTTAAAAATTGGTCCAGGAGAAGTTCATGCAATTATGGGTCCTAATGGCTCTGGTAAAAGCACAATTGCACATACATTAGCTGGAAAACCAAATTATTTAGTTGAATCTGGAAATGTAGAATTCAAAAATGAAGACCTTATAGCAAAAGATCCTTATGAAAGGTCGCTGTTAGGGTTGTTTTTGGCTTTTCAGTATCCAATAGAACTGCCCGGCGTTACTAATGCATCTTATCTAAAGCAAATTCTAAACGCACACAGAAAATCTCGTGGAGAAAATCCAATAGATGCGGGTGAGTTTTTAAAAATACTAAAAGAAAAATCAAGAAACTTAAATATTCCTATGGAAATGCACAGCAGATTTGTAAATGCAGGATTTTCAGGTGGAGAAAAAAAGAAAAATGAGGTTCTTCAAATGGACTTGCTTGACCCAAGTTTAATTATAATGGATGAGACCGATTCTGGATTAGATGTTGACGCACTTAAAAGCACTTCAGAAGCTGTAAATAAGCTGAGAGATGGAAAAAGGTCATTCTTAATAATAACTCACTACTTGAGACTGCTAGAATATATCGAGCCTAATTATGTTCACGTTTTTGGCGATGGATCTATAATAGAGTCTGGAGATAAATCTTTAGCTTCAAGAATAGATAATGAAGGGTATGAAGTTAAATGAAGTCATTCAGTTCTTTAGATTGTATCATAGAAATATCTGAAAAGATTAATATTCAGAATCCTTCTAATGAAATAAAGATAAACTGTTCAAACGATGTGAACAGTCCCATCATAGATATTGAAATAGAAAAATCTAAAATCAATAATCGTATTCATTTAACATGTAATGAAAAGCAAGATATCAAAGCAACGATCAATCTTCAAATCCACGATAATGCTACACTAGAGTTTATAGATGAAGCAAATTATGAAGGTACTACTGAAATTAAAATTAATACCATTATGAAACCAAATGCTGTATTTGAGCTATATAGATTTAACAAATTTAATGTGTCAACAAAGAATTCTTTTGTTCACAATTGTGATCTTCAATCAAACTGTATTTTCAGAGATTTTAACTTCTCAAATGGCTCAAAAGAAATGTCTAATATTACTAAAATTTCATTAAACGAAAGAAATTCTAAATATATTGGTAGTGGGGTGGTGATTGCAGACTCTACTAACTGTAAAAACCAACTTGATATTTCTCATATGTCACAGTCGGCTATATCTGATTGTTCTTTTAAAACAGTTTCTCGAGGTAAATCTAATGTCACATTTAAAGGAAAGGTTTTTGTAGATGAAGATTGTTCAGACACGGTATCAAGTCAAATAAGTAAAGGTTTAGTTATGTCTGATGAGTCAAAAATAAATTTAACTCCAATCTTAGAAATTAACAATGATGATGTCGTTTGCTCTCATGGAGCTGCTTCAGGTAAACCGGACGATTCAGTACTTTTTTATTTGGCTTCGCGAGGCATAGAAAAGAAAGACGCAGAAAAATTATATATGCAAGGTTTTCTCAGTGAATTTTTAAATAAAATTGAAAATGTACAAATGCAATCCAAAGCAAGGGATTACATTAACCAAAATTGCTAACAATGAATAAAGATAAAACTTTACATAAAGATATTAGAAAAGATTTTCCTATTCTTTCTAAAAAAATTCTTAAGACAAAGGATCTAGTATACTTTGATACAGCCGCTTCTGCGCAAAAGCCACAAGTAGTCATTGATGAACTAAATCAATTCTACAAAAGTCACTACTCAAATGTAAGTAGAGGTGTGCATACGCTATCAGTAGAATCAACATTGCGGTATGAAGATGCTAGAAAAAAAGTACAAAGTTTCATAAACGCTAAATCAGAAAATGAAATAATTTTCACAAAAAGTGCAACAGAGAGCATAAATCTTGTAGCGCAAACATTTTACGACAAATACATGAGTGCTGGAGATGAAATTATATTATCTCTAATGGAACATCACTCAAATTTAATACCATGGTATTTTTTAAGAGACAAATACGGAGTAGTAATTAAATTTGCAAACATAACTGAGTCTGGAGAGATAGATGTTAATCACTTTGAAAGTCTTATAACCCCCAAAACTAAAATTGCTGCCTTGACTCATCTTTCAAATGTGTATGGTAGTAAGATTGACGAAAAAATTTCAAGTATTTGTAAAAGAAATAATGTAGCAATTTTATTAGACGGTTGCCAGTCAGCTGCGCACTTAAAAATTGATGTACAAAAACTTGAATGTGATTTTTTTGTATTTTCGGGCCATAAAACGTATGGACCATCAGGCATTGGGGTACTTTATGGAAAAGAGAATCTTTTAAACGAAATGCCCCCTTATCAAGGTGGTGGAGGAATGATTGGAGAGGTAACAACTGATAAAGTTTCTTACGCTGAGTTACCTGCAAAATATGAGGCAGGGACACCTCCAATTGCTGAGGCTCATGGCTTGGGTATAGCAATAGACTATATGAATAATATAGGCATAGAAAACATAATTAATCATGAAGAAGAGCTAACTAAGTATGCTTATGAAAAAATCAATGAACTTGATTTTGTGGAAATATACGGTGTTGGAGATAATAGGAATTCAATTATTTCATTTAATATAGAAAATATTCATTCACATGAAGTTTCTTCATTTTTAGATGTAGAGGGAATTGCAGTAAGAGCAGGGCACCATTGTTGCCAGCCACTCATGAAACATTTGGGCGTCAATTCAACGTCTAGATTATCTTTTGGTGTGTACAATACTACTGATGAAGTTGATATTTTTATAAATGCATTAATTAAATGTAAGGAATTTTTTATAAAATGAATGATTTACTCAAAGAATTATATCAAGAAATAATACTCGATCATGGTAAAGAGCCTAGAAATTTTGGCGAATGTGAAACTCACAATAAAAGTGCTCATGGACATAACCCATTATGTGGAGATAAGGTAAGTCTTACGTTATTTGTCGATGATGATGATATTATAAAAGATATTAAATTTTCAGGTGAAGGATGTGCTATTTCAGTAGCATCTGCTTCACTTATGACTGAAAAATTAAAAGGTAAAAAACTGTCCTATGCAGAAAATATGTTCAAGGATTTTACTGACTTAGTAAAGGGATCTGAAGATTCACTCAGCACTATTGATGAGGATGATTCTCTTTACGCTCTTAAAGGTGTCAAAGATTTTCCTATGAGAGTTAAATGTGCAACACTTGCTTGGCATACTTTTAAAAATGCTTTGAAAGAATAGATTATGAGATTATATCCCGTGTATATAGCCTTATTACTTCTATTTATTGTTTTACAGTTGTTGTATAGTAATAATGCATTTTCAGAAGTTGATTTAGAAGGATACGATATGACTAAAGTAGATGTAATTGATACTCCATTTTGGTGTTCAGCGACACCTGAGGAAAGAGCTGAAGCAATAAGCAAGCTAACCGATGAACAAAAGGCAGTTGCCCTTAACGATGGCACAGAGAGACCTTTTGCAAATGAGTATTGGGATAGCAAAGAGAAAGGTATTTACGTAGATATTATCTCTGGAGAGCCACTATTCTCATCCTTAGATAAGTTTGATTCAGGCACAGGGTGGCCAAGCTTTGATCGCCCAATCAATGGAACAGAGATAGTCGAAATTATTGATAAATCACTTGGCATGACGAGAACTGAAGTTAGAAGTGAATATGGCGATGCTCATTTAGGCCATTTATTTAATGATGGGCCAACAGAAACTGGCCTTAGATATTGTATTAATTCTGCTTCATTAAAATTTATACCTGTAGATGAACTAGATGAAAATGGTTACGGTGTTTTTGTTAAACTCTTTAATTAGCAATTAATGGAAAAGCTAGAAGATCAAAAAATTATTGACGCTCTCAAGACAGTATTTGACCCTGAAATTCCTGTTGATATTTATGAATTAGGTTTAATTTATAAATGTGAAGTTTCACCAACTAATGATGTTTTGATTCACATGACTTTAACTACACCCCATTGTCCTGTCGCAGATGAAATGCCTAAAAAAGTTAAACAAGCAGTAGTCGATGTACCTGGTGTAAACAATGTGAGTGTCGATTTAGTATGGGATCCTCCGTGGGATGTGTCACGCATGTCAGAAATCGCTAGACTTGAATTAGATATGATGTGAGATATCTACTTGAAATACAAAAATACGTATATATTTAGCTAATATTCGTATATATAAATGAGAATATGTGCCCGTAGCTCAGTTGGTAGAGCACTCCCCTTTTAAGGGAGTTGTCCTCGGTTCGAACCCGAGCGGGCATACCAAATAAATTGCTACTCAATAAACAAAACAAATTTTAAATATGAAATTTTACGAAAAATTAGGTCCGTACCAGAAAAAAGAAGATCTTGAAAAAAAGAAAGACATTAATCCTAACGTAGCTAGAAACTGGGTTATCACGTGGTACTTAATTGTTGCAGCTTCAATTATTTTATATTTTGTTATAAGCAACATCTAACAATGTGGTTACTTGATTGTGGATTAGACAGCGTTGAGTGGAGAAGAGTAGTAGTTGTTTATTCATCAGCATTAGCTCCTTTAATTCTCGTAGCTTATTTAACTTATAAAAAACAAATGAAAACGTGGATCACTTTTACTCTTTTTTCTTCATTTTTAATTGCTGCTTTTGGATGGGAGTTATGGGTAAATTATGGCATATTAAATGGTGACGAAGTTACACTTAGGCGCTCAGAAGCACTCAGTTGTGCGATACCTTTGCATGTTAACTGGTTAGTAAACTCTCTAGCCGATACAGGAATAGTTTGGTTCGCAATTATATTGGTATACTGGCTATTTCCAAAGAGAGCAGAAAATTATCAAGAGTTTAGTTACTTATTTTTTACTGTTTTTTTTGTATGGTTTATGGGGCAAAATTTTATAGTTGAGACAATCATTTATCACAATCAAGTAGGAGGAGACGCCCTGTTATCTTGGGCACCGTTAATGCCATTAGGGTCATTTTTCAATCCTACTCTTATATCATTCGGTGAGCGTGAAATTACATTGCAATCTCAGTCTGCATGGTTGATTGGAACCCCTCTATTTTATTTCATATCAATTTATTTTTATAAAAAGCATAGTTAGTAGTATAATTGCTTATGAATCTTACAGATTGCATGTGGTGTAGTAAGCAAGTGACCCCCATTGAGGTTCACGGTCATTATCAGTGTCCAAATTGCAAAATTAACATTGACCCTTGTTGTTCTGGTGAGCAACAAAACACATATGATACAACGATTCCTTCATGCAACACTAAAAGGTATGACGACTGAATTTAAGTTAGAAAATATACAAAAACGCTAAAAGCACTAAAAAGATTATCAAAGCCATCAATGGAAATGTTAAAATCCTATACAGTATTTGCATAAACTGTTTAAAACTAAATTGTTCCATATGGGTTAGATCAATTAATCTAATTTAATTTTTCCGTCATTATCATTTACAAAGAAGTCTGGAAATGGCTCAGCGTCTGGCGTTGCAAGATACTCTGATAAATCAGTCTTTCCTGAGTGAATTATTGTGCTGTCATCGACACACATATTTCCAGTAAACTTTTTAGAGTCTTGAGTTAAAATAATATAAGCAGCATCACCCATAATAGCTGGAGTTCTACACTTACTTTTCCCCTGATCATCCATTGATGCAGCTAATATATTATTCACGGCAGCGGTATCGATCATAGTTCTTGGCCAAAGTGAATTCACAGCAATACCAGAAGATTTTAATTCTTCTGACATACCAAGAGTACACATACTCATTCCATATTTTGCCATTGTGTAGGCAACATGTGGACTAAACCATTGACTCTGCATATTTAACGGTGGACCTAAATTTAATATATGGGGGTTATTCCCTTTTTTTAGGTGTGGAATACATGATTTTGAAACCATAAACGTTCCACGAGTATTAATATTATGCATCAAATCATACTTTTTCATGTCCGTGTTAAGAGTTGGAGTAAGACTAATAGCACTTGCATTGTTAATGCAAATATCAATTCCACCAAAAGTTTCTACTGTTTTGTCTACAGCAGCAAGCACTTGATCTTCAAATCTAATATCTGTTTTTATTCCAATTGCATTACCACCGGCCTTAATGAGATCCTCAGCGGCCGTATGAATAGTTCCAGGTAATTTTGGATGAGGTTCTGTTGTTTTTGCAATAATTG
>CABYGA010000018.1 GCA_902518415.1 uncultured Pelagibacteraceae bacterium
GGATGATTGTTGACGCCGAAAACATTGTCTTAGGTAGACTGGCATCTGCAGTATCTAAAATCTTAAGAGGTAAACATAAGCCAAGCTATACACCTCATGCTGATTGTGGAGATAACGTTGTAATAGTTAATGCTGAAAAAGTTAAACTAACAGGAAATAAGCTTGAAGGTAAAGTCTATTATCGTCATACAGGCTATCCTGGAGGCATTAAATCCATTACTGCAAAAAAAGTTCTTGAAGGAAAGAATCCTGACAGACTAGTACGACTTGCAGTTAAAAGAATGATACCCTCGGGTCCTTTAGGTCGTAAACAGTTATCAAATATGAAGGTTTATGTTGGGAGTAAGCATCCGCATGAAGCTCAAAACCCTAAAGCATTAAATATAAAAGAGTTAATATAGTAATGAGTGATACTGCAAATACTGAGACTATTCTTAAAAGTGAAACCACCGAAGTTCAACCAGTTATAGATAAGCTAGGGCGATCCTACGCGACTGGTAAAAGAAAAAATGCTGTCGCAAGAGTCTGGATTAAGTCAGGCTCAGGCAAAATAATTATAAACGGAAAAGAGCTGGACAAATATTTTTTAAGACCAGTTTTAAGTATGCTAGTTAATCAACCATTAGTATTAACTGATAAAAAGCTTGCTGTAGATACGACCGTAACTGTTAGTGGTGGAGGTCTGTCAGGACAAGCTGGAGCGGTTAGACATGGGATTTCAAAAGCTCTTACACTTTTTGATCCTAACTTGAGAACAGCATTAAAGACTGAAGGTCTTCTGACACGAGACTCAAGAATCGTTGAAAGAAAAAAATACGGTAGACGAAAAGCTCGAAGAAGATTTCAATTTTCTAAAAGATAGTTTTGAAGTCTTAAGCTGGATTTCATAAAGTCTATCAATTAATAATTATAAATTTGTTAAATGAAAAATGTAGTAATATTAGGTGCTAGTGGATTTGTTGGTCATGAACTATACAATATGTGTAAAGCTCATACAAATATAAATCTATCAGCCTTGTCTGCCAACAAATCAGCTGGAGAGTTGGTTGATGATAAAGAATTAGAGCAATCACTTAGATATCAAACAATTGAAAATATAGATTTTGAGAATATTGATTTTATCTTCAATTGTTTACCTAATATGCAGATGCATAAATTAATTAATAATCTTAATAAAAATATAAGAATTATCGACCTCTCAATTGACTTCAGGCTGGATGAAAAGAAAGAATATAAAAATTGGTACAATTTTGATCATGAAAGTTTTGAATTAAATGAAAATTTTCAATTTGGCCTCACAGAATTTAATAGAGAGAGTATAAAAAAAAGCAAGCATGTTGCTAATCCAGGCTGTTATGCAACAAGTGTATTAGTTCCATTAATAGAATTGGTTTCAAAGGATGCAATTGGGCAAGATGATATTATAATAGATGCAAAATCTGGATATTCTGGCGCGGGAAAAACAAAGCCTAAGCATGAGCTCATAAAAGAAGTAAGTGAAAATATTGCAACATATGGAGTTGGTGACCATAAACACATAGCTGAAATAAATCAGGAATTATCAAAAAATACTAAAAATAAAGTTGAAGTTTTTTTTGCTGCGAATCTAATTCCAGTTGAAAGAGGTATCTTAAGTAATATTTATGTAGACCTTAATGATAATACATTAAATGATCTTCACGAAATTTTAGTTGAAAGGTTTGAAGAAGAAAAATTCATTAAAGTACTTCCGATTGGCGACATTCCTAAAACTAAAGATGTAGTTGGTACAAATAATTTAGTAATTGGTTTAAAAAAAGGCTATAAAGAAAATAAAATTTGTATAGTCAGCGCTTTAGATAACCTCTTAAAAGGTGCGGCTGGACAAGCGATACAAAATTTTAACGTAATGAATGATTTTGGTGAAGGTGAAGGGATATTAATGTGATAAAAATTAATTTATTAGTTTTATTTTTATTCTCATCTTCTCTATTTATTAGTTGTTCAAAAGTTGAAAATTTCTCTTTTTACGAGTACTTCATAAATCCAGATATTTCTGACATTGATATGGGTAATGATATCACAAGTGATAAACCTGATATTGAAAGCGTTCCTGAAAAGGTAGTAATCAATGAGTAAAGTTTTGGGTATAGGAATAGCAGGATTAGGAACTGTTGGAACAGGTTTTTTGAAGCAACTAAAAGGCTTGAAAACTACAGCAAAAAAATCAGCTAATATAAGGGTTGTTAAAATTGCCGTTAAAAGTCTTAAAAAGAAGAGAGATCTTCCTATTAAACAATTACCTTTGACTTCAAATACATTAAGTCTTGCAGAAGATGACTCCATTGATGTTGTTGTTGAATTAATTGGTGGCTCTAAAGGAATTGCTTATAATTTAGTAAAGAAATCTCTAAAAAATAAAAAGCACGTCATTACTGCTAACAAAGCACTTATGGCACTACATGGTAATGAATTAGCCAAGATCGCAGAAAAAAATAATGTATCACTAAATTATGAGGCGGCTATTGCTGGGGGAATTCCGATTGTTAAAGCAGTAAGAGAAAATTTACGCTTCAATAAGATTAAGAAAATATATGGAATACTTAACGGTACTTGTAATTATATTTTGACAAAGATGGATAGGAATCTTGGAGACTTTAAAGATGTACTTAGCGATGCACAAAAGAAAGGGTTTGCTGAACTTGACCCTACCTTTGATATTGAAGGAATAGATGCAGCGCATAAAATTACTCTATTATCATGTTTGGCATTTGATGTGCCAATAAGTTTTAGTTCAACATATATTGAGGGCATTTCAAAAATTGATACTAAAGATTTTAAATATGCCACTGAATTTGGCTATGTAATCAAATTGCTCGCAGTCAGTTCAAAGGTTAACAACAAAGTTGAACAAAGAGTCCACCCATGTTTTGTTAAACAGGCATCAGATATAGCTAAAGTAGAGAATGAATTAAATGCAGTAATCGTTGAGGATAATGTTATTGGTAAAAACATGTTTCAAGGGCCAGGAGCAGGATCTGGTCCTACAGGAGCATCGGTCATGTCTGATTTAATGGAAATTGTAAAAGGTACAATTAATTTACCATTAGGCTCATCAGTTAACGCAAAGAAAAAACTTATTTTTCAAAAAATTGAAAATTTATCATTTCCATATTACGTAAGAATTGTGGGCAAGGATCGTGCAGGTGTTATGGCAAAAATTTCAAGAGCTTTATCCAAGAAAGGAATATCTATTAAAAGCATAATTCAAAAACCATCGAAAAAGACAAAATATGCTGAAATAATTTTAATTACACACAAAGTTAAGGAATCATCTCTGAAAGTTGCTTTAAATCAAATTAAAAGATTACCAGAAGTAGCAGCATCTGCTAAATTTATCAGAATCGAAGATTCGTTATGACCATTATATCAACACAATATGCATCAGGAATAGTTGCGGCAACAGAAAAAGCAGCGATTGCTTCGTCTATGCTAATTGGTCTTGGAGATGAAAAAGCGGCAGATCAAAAAGCCGTGGATGCAATGAGAACTGCATTAAATCAAATTGATTTTAAGGGAAGAATAGTGATTGGTGAGGGCGAAAGAGATGAAGCGCCCATGCTATATATAGGAGAAGAAGTTGGTACAGGAAGGAATCATGAAGTTGATATAGCTTTAGATCCTCTCGAAGGAACTACTATTACTGCAAAAGGTATGCCTAATTCTTTATCCGTAATTGCAGCCGCTCAAAGGGGTGGACTTTTATACGCGCCTGATACCTATATGAATAAAATTGCGGTTGGTGGGGATCTTCCAGATGGTATTATTGATTTAGACGCTACTACTAAAGAGAATATGCAGAATATTGCTGATGCCAAAAAAGTTCCAATAAATGAAGTTACAGCATGTGTCTTAGAAAGATCTCGTCATGATAGTATTATCGAAGATCTTAGGTCAATTGGGGCAAAAATAGTTTTAATCCCTGATGGAGATGTGGCTGGAATTATTATGACTACTCAGGAACATAGTTCTGTAGATATTTATATGGGTGTAGGAGGAGCTCCTGAAGGTGTGCTTGCAGCTGCTGCATTGCAATGTATTGGCGGCCAAATGCAAACAAGACTTGTAATAAACAATGAAGATGAAAAAATTAGAGCTGAAAAAATAGGTATAAAAGACTTAAACAAAAAATACTCGCTTGATGAGCTGGCTCATGGGGATATTATTTTTTCAGCAACAGGTGTAACCGAAGGAACAATGGTAAGAGGAGTAAGAACAAATCAAAATAAATATGTAACTCATTCTTTAGTACTAAGAACGGGTGAATCTTCGTCACAATATATAGAAACATATCACGATATTAGTTAATAGATGTCTGATAATGAATTTAGCGTCGATATACAATCATTAACAAATAAAAACTGGAAACTAAAAGAATATAGCGATCGTCAAATAGATTTTATTTCACAAAAATATGGACTGAGTAGATTAGTTTCAAAGTTATTAAATATAAGAAATATATCGGAACAAGACATACCAAGTTATATAAATCCATCTCTAAAAGAAAGTTTACCCGATCCATATAATTTAGTAGATATGGAAAAATCATGTGACCGACTGTACCAAGCTATTTTAGCTAATGAAAAGATAGCAGTATTTGGAGATTATGATGTAGATGGCTCAACTTCAGCATCATTATTAATAAATTATTTTAAGAAACTATCTATAGATCTTGATTTTCATATACCCAATAGATTTACTGAAGGCTATGGGCCCAGTAAGGAGGTATTTTCTAAATTTAAAGATAAAGGGATAAAAGTAATTTTTACAGTTGATTGTGGAACAATGTCTCACGAAGAGATTGAATTTGCCAATCAAAACAAGCTTGATATTATTATATTAGATCACCACCAGCCAGAAATTAATCTTCCCAAAGCATTTGCATTAATAAATCCAAATAGGCTTGATGATACATCAGGATTGAATTATTTAGCTGCGGTAGGAGTAACATATATGTTTATCATTGGAATAAACAGAAAGCTTAGGAAAGAAGGTTGGTTTAAAAAAAATAATATAGAAGAACCTAATCTTATTTCATTTCTTGATGTTGCAGCTTTAGGAACAGTATGTGACGCTGTTCCATTAAAAGGGTTAAATCGTATTTTAGTTAACAAAGGTTTAGAGGTGATGCAGAAGCTTAATAACCCAGGGTTAAGAGCTTTAGCAGAAAAATCTAATATAAAGCAGAAGGTGTCTGTTTATGATTTAGGCTTCAAATTGGGCCCCAGAATAAATGCTGCAGGTAGACTCGGAAGGTCAAGTTTTGGGACAGATTTATTGACAGCAAGTCAGAAACTAATTGCTGATCAGATTTCAGAAGAGTTAAATAAGTTTAATTCTGAACGGCGAACAATTGAAAGTTATGTATTAGAACAGGCTATTGAGCAAGTTACTAAGGATAAACTTAAGAATAAAGTTTTACTTGTTTATGGTGAGGGATGGCATGAAGGAGTAATAGGAATTATTGCCAGTCGTTTAAAAGATAAATTTAATAGACCTACTATAGTATTTTCAATTAATGATGATGTGGCCAAGGGATCTGGCAGATCTCTAAAAGGAATTGACTTAGGAAGTTTAGTGGTGGCTGCTCAGCAAAGTCAATTAATTTTAAAGGGTGGCGGTCATGCAATGGCTGCGGGTCTAACAATGGAAAAAAATAAAATAGATGAATTAAGTCAATTCTTTGAAAAGAAATTGAATAAGGTTGATGTAATTGAGACAAACTTCACCACCATGCTAGCTGATGATAAACTTAGTATTTCAGCAGTAAATTTAGAGGTACATGATGAGATTGAAAAAGTCGGACCATTTGGCTCAGAGAATCCAGAGCCAAATTTTATCTTTGAAAATATTAAGCTAGCTTCTGTGGATCAGATTGGAGAAGATCATCTCAAATGTCTCATAAAATCAAATGAAAGCTCTTTCATTGAGGCAATGGCATTTAGAAGTTTAAACACAAAGCTTGGAGATGAATTAAAAAAGAATAAAGGTGGAAATATTTCAATATTTGGAAAGATAAAAATAAATGAATGGAATGGTAGAAAAACTCCTCAACTGCATATAATTGATATAGCGAATTCCCAAATAAACTAATCAGTTATTGATTTCATATTATTATTAGATATATAAATGGCATATGGTCCCTTCGTCTAGCGGTTAGGATATCTGGTTTTCATCCAGAAGATCACGGGTTCGAATCCCGTAGGGACCGCCATATCTGTGACAATATGGCATTATAAAATCATCTAGAAGCATTTACATAGCTCTTAGAGACATTATCTATAATGTATGACAAATAAGTTGTTTTCGCATTATCAGCCAAGAAATTTCAGTGACAAAGTTGCACTTATATTCACTAAAATGCTACGGCTATTTGCAGATTTTTTTTTCAAGAAAAGGTATGGGCATCGCGCAGTAATTCTTGAAACTGTCGCGGCTGTACCTGGAATGGTAGCAGGCATGCTAAACCATTTAAAAAGTCTCAGAAAGATGCAGGAGGGCCGGGGTTGGATTAAAATACTCTTGGATGAAGCCGAAAATGAAAGAATGCATTTAATGACATTCATAAATATTGCAAAACCATCTGCTTTTGAAAGATTTTTAGTCATATTTGTTCAAGGAGTATTTTTTAACCTATATTTTTTCATGTACTTAATCTCCCCACGCACATGTCATCGTATAGTTGGTTACTTTGAAGAGCAAGCAATCATAAGCTACACTGAGTACTTAGAAGAAATTGACAGTGGCAATATTGAAAATACTCCTGCCCCAAAAATTGCAATAGATTATTGGAACTTATCAAAATTTGCTAAACTCAGAGATGTAATTGTTGCTGTTAGAAATGATGAAATGGGCCACCGAGATGTTAACCATGAATTTGTTTCTATTATAGATAATGAGGTTGCAAAAAAAGATATAATCGGTGGTAAAGAACTAAAAACTAAGAAATAGTTAAATATAACTAATCAATAAATTTATTATGTTGCAATTTGGAATCTTCTTACACTCACTAGTAGTGGGGTTTATGATATTTTTTATGGTGGTGGTCTCACCAACAATTTTTAAAGTACTGGATGAAACTAACTCTGGAGCATTTCTAAGACAACTCTTTCCGCGTATGTTTCTATATGGATTGATTGCAATGTTAATTGCATTTTTAACAACTTTAAATAGTCAGTTAAATATTTATTGGATTATATCCGCTATTTCCTCAATTTTTTTTGCGATAAATCTTTATATAATTACACCTAAAATAAACTATTATCGAGATGATGCAAAATTAGGAAATTCTCTATCTGAAAAAAAATTTAAGCAATTTCATTTATTTTCAGTGGCGCTCTTTATTTCACAGTTACTTGGATCGTTATATCTATTATTAATTTATTATTATTAGGAGTATTTATGAAGATTTTAAAAACATTTGATAATGCAAAACTTATTATTGTCGAACTTGAAGTTAACATGGGAGATCAAAAAAGGAGCGCACCTACACTATGTGCTTCAATTGATGACAAGATAATTCCATTAAGCTCCGCTCACGATGGCAGGCCAATACTAATGAACCTAGATAATGCACTACAGCAATAATGCTTAGGTTGTGAACTGAGTTATAAACGTTTCTGCTTTAGATAAGATTTTTTTCTTTCTTTCATTTTTCATTTTATCATAAACGCTTACCATCATGTTCAGTCTTGGATTGCTACTAAAAAATTTTCTATTTTTATTTATGAATCTCCAATAAAGGCCATCAACAGTTTCACACCATTCACCTTTTTTAAAATCCATCATCTTTAAATAATAACTCGAACCACAGATATACGGTTTTGTTGCAAATATCCCTCCATCACTAAAAAGACCCATGCCATAAACATTCGGCACCATTACCCATTCAGATGAGTCAATAAACATCTCCATGAACCATTTATAAACTTGCTTGGGTTCAATCTCACATAGATTCATTAGACTTGATAAAACCATCAGTCTCTCAATATGGTGCGCCCAACCATATTTCAATGAATTTTTAATTGAATGATCTAAGGGTGGTATTCCAGTTTCGCCCGAGTACCACTCTCTTTTAAATTTTCTCTTATGTTTAAAAAAATTTCTCTTTTCCATTTCTGCTGAGTAATTCTGATAAATACCCCTCATAAATTCTCTCCATCCAATTACCTGTCTAATATAGCCCTCTAAAGAATTTAAATTAACTTTAGTTTTTAATTTTTTTAATCTATCAACGATCTTTTCTGGTGTAATTAATCCACTATTGATTAGAGGACTAAGTGCACTGTGAAATAGAATATTATCTCTTTGACTTACTGCATCCTCATAATCGCCAAATAGGTTTAATTTCTCTATTAAAAAATCATCTAGCCACTCTGTTGATTCTTTATGTGTAGTAGGCAGCCAAAAATTTTCAGTATTTCCCGGATGATTTTCAAATGTTGTATTTATAAATTTCTTTAATACTTTTGTATGCTTAGTTTCAGAAGCTACTAGCCGCTTTGGCAACTTAACAGTCTGCGGTAATTTTTTTCTATTATCTTTATCAAAACTCCATTTACCTCCAACTGGTTTTTCGTCTTTAACTAATAGGTCAAATTTAATACGACTCATTTTGTAATAATTGGCCATTAAAGGTTTTTTTTTGTTTTCTAGATATTTTTTAAAATCATCTCTTGAATTAAGAAACATAGGGGAGGTGACAATTACTCTTTCTAATCCAATTTCTTTTACTATTTTATTTAGCTTTTTTTCAAAAGGCTTGTCTTCAACTTCAAAAGAGAAAACTCTCTTTGGTTTGCTTTCTTTGATTGATTTTCTTAATTTATCTTCATATTTATCAGTAAAATTATTTTTACAATCATAATAATCAGTCTCGAAACCTTTAGATTTTAATAAATCATTGTAACTGCGCATTGACGATAAGAAATGAAGTATTTTTAGTTTATGATGCTTCTCATAAGTGCAAAGACCCAAGTCTTCAGCCATAAATATTTTACAATCTTTGTAATTTTTTAGGTATAGAGGATCAAATAACTGATTTCCTAAAACTATAAATATATCTTTCATACATTTATATTATTTTAGAGACTTAAAGCTTTTTCAATTTCATTTACAAATTTTTTGGAACTTGGTTTAGTTAACGCTGTAAAACCAGCAAGTGCATTACCATTTTTATCTATAATAATTTTGTGAAAATTCCATCTAGGTACTCCGCCAATAAAACCCAATTCCTTTTTCGACCATTGAAAAAAAGGGTGAGCATTTTTACCTTTTACAATATTTTTTTCAGTAAGTGGAAAGGTGATATTAAATGTACTTTCGCAAAATTCTTTGACTTGCTCATTATCTCCTGATTCTTGATTTCCAAAGTCATTAGACGGCACACCCACAATAATAAGACCCTTGTCTGAGTAAGTATCATATAAAGCCTGCAAACCTTCATACTGGTAAGTGAAGCCACACAGGCTAGCAGTATTTACAACAACAATTGTTTTTCCTTTGTAGTCAGATAACTTAATTATATCTTCTTCATTAATTGATTTAAAAGAGTGGTCATATGCATTTTCTGTCATAGCTGTACCCATGTTTAAAATAAGAGTGATTGTGATTAAAATAAAATATTTCATTAGAAATTAATTAAGATATGCACATAAATACTAGCAAAGTAACCGATTGCTATAATTGGTGTCCATTTCAAATGACCAAAAAAAGTATACATTCCTCTAGATTGTCCCATCAATGCAACTCCGGCAGCAGAGCCTATTGAAAGCATGCTTCCTCCAACACCGGCAGTCAATGTCACTAAAAGCCATTGCGAGTCAGGCATTGCAGGCTCCATAGTTAAGACAGCAAACATTACAGGAATATTGTCAACAATTGCTGAGAGAATACCAACAAGAATATTAGCATTAGTTGCACCTAAATCTGTATACATAAATTGAGAGACATATTCCAAGTAACCAATAAACCCTAGGCCACCAACAGAAAGAATAACCCCAAAGAAAAATAATAATGTATCCCATTCAACATGAGCTACATTTTCGAAGAAATCATATGTTTTTTCTTCAATGTTTGTCGTGTTAATCTTTATATAGAAACTATAAAGTTGTAAATAAGCTAAGCCAGTCATCATTCCGAATACAGGTGGTAGGTGCAAAAAGTTATGAAAGCTAACAGCAGTAAGTATTGTTAAGAGTCCAAGAAGTATTATTACTTTGCCACCGTATTTAATTTCAACAGTTTCTTCAGCAACATCAGGTTTATGATCTGATACAAAAAAGTGCATTATTCCTGCCGGAATTATGTAGTTTACGACAGAAGGGATTACTAGAGCAAAGAATTGAAGAAAATCTAGTTGTCCTGCTTGCCATACCATTAAAGTGGTTATGTCTCCAAAAGGACTAAATGCCCCTCCAGCATTTGCCGCTACAACAATATTGACACATGCAATACCAACAAACTTGGGACTTGAGGATCCAACCGCCAACACAACAGCGCAAAGCACCAATGCTGTTGTCAAGTTATCTGCCAATGGAGAAAGAAAGAACGCTAATATTCCTGTAATCCAAAATAATTGTCTGTAGCTGAATTGATTTTTAATCAACCATGCTTTTAGAGAATTAAATACATTTCTTTCTTCCAATGCATTAATGTATGTCATCGCGACCAATAAGAAGAAGGCAAGTTCAGCATATTCAAGAAAACTATGTCTAATTTCGTGTTCGACCATTTCATAATGAGGCGTACCCGAATACGCAAACGCAACTATGCCCCATATTAGACCTGCAGCAAGAACAACAGGTTTAGATTTTCTTAAGTGAGTGAATTCCTCAGCCATCACAAGTGCATAAGCGAAAACAAAGATAGCTAGAGCCGAGAACCCAGCCCAGTGATAAGTTAAATCTAATGAATGTTCCATTTATTTTTCTCCAATATTTTATGCGCTAAGAAGAAATAAATAAAACAAAATATCAATAAGATCAATGATACTGAATATGCTTCATTCATTCTATAACTTCCCATTAGTCTATATATTGTTTGCGTGAGGGTTGACAAGTTATTCGTCCCAAAAAAAGAGATTACGACCAAATCACTTGCAGACAATATTGAGGATACACAAAAGGCTGTAATTAATGATTTTTTTAGCCTGGGCAAGTCAATCGTTAGAAATCTGCTTAATCCATATAGATTTAAACTATTCGCTATATCATCATTTTCTTTTATCACTCGAAAAAATGAAGGTGCCAAATAGTTGTATGTGAATGGCAAAACAAAAAAAGAATTTAGAATAATCACAATAATAATATTTGGGAGATGTAATAAATTTAATTTAAATAACAATATGTAATATCCGACAGCCATCACAGCTGGTGAAAAAATTATTAAACTATAAATTAGGGATTCAGATGTTTTAGTCTTTTTATGCGTCAGCACTAGAAGATTGTATACAATAATTATAGAAGCAATACCTGAGAAAAAACAAATGATTAATGTATTGTAGATTGCTTCCCAAAGATATGCGGAAGTTAATATATTAAATAACTCTTTATTCATTCCCTTCACTATTATAAATAAAATAGGTGAAAAAATAACTAAT
>CABYGA010000019.1 GCA_902518415.1 uncultured Pelagibacteraceae bacterium
TTTTCATAAAAGCGCCGTCAATGATAGCAAAGCTTCTTGATGGTGAAATTGAAAATATTAAATCTGAATTAGATAATGCAAGAAAACTAAAGGAAGAAGCGAATTCTCTCGTTGCTGAATACGAAAGAAAAGTTCAGTCAGCAGATGAAGAAGCAAACAACATCATTAATCAGTCTAAAGAAATTGCAAAAAATCATGAGGAAACCTCTAAAGCTAAAGCAGAAGAATTTATCAAAAGGGCTGAGCAGCAAGCAATCGATAAAATATCAAGAGCAGAAAAAGTAGCGATTTCTAAAGTAAATGAGGAGATAGTAGCGAATTCGGTCAATATTGCTGAAAAAATTATCATTGAAAATATTAATGAACAAAGCTCAAAAAAATTAGTTGAGCAATCAATAAGCCAGATAAATAAACTCAAGACATAAATCATTACTTAATTAACTTATTCTGAGCTATAAATATAGTTAATGGCTGTATATACACAAATATCAATTGATGAACTCAATGTTTTTTTGAGCAAATATAACATTGATAATATAAATGAGTTTAGTGGTATCAAAGGTGGAACCTCAAATTCAAACTACTTACTCACTGCAGATAATAAAAAATTTATCCTGACTATTTTTGAGGAAAGAACAAATCAAGAGAATCTTCCATTTTATTTTGATTTAATGAATCATCTCAATGCCCATGATATCAAATGTCCTGAGGTCATTAAGGATAAACAGGGTAATTTCTCAAATTCTATTAAACAAAAACATGCTGTTATTACTACATTCCTAACAGGCAGTTCTTTAGAGAAAATAAAACCTATTCATTGTTCTAACCTAGGCCTAACCATCGCCAAAATGCATAATGCCTCTGAAAAACTTAATATAAAAAGAGAAAATGAGCTTGGTTTCGATAAGCTTGGTATTATTATTGAAAAGTTAAAGACTTATAAAAAGCATATTGATGATGAAAAACTAAAATTTATAGAAGATGAATTCTTATTTTTATCAAGGGAAATAAATAAAGACTTACCATCAGGTATAATTCATGCAGACTTATTTCCTGATAATATTTTTTTTGAAGAAAATAATCTAACAGGTATTATTGACTTTTATTTTTCGTGTAATGATTTTTATGCATATGAGATTGCTATTTGTCTCAATGCCTGGTGTTTTGAGGATAGTAATAATGAATTCAATCCAACCAAAGCTAAATACCTATTAGGAAGTTATAACCAAGAACGAAAATTTTCTAATGAAGAAGTTGAAGCCCTGCCTCTGTTGGCCAGAGCATCCGCATTAAGATATTTGCTGACAAGACTTCTTGATTTTTATTCTCATGAAGACAGTGATTTAATTTTAAAAAAAGACCCAAATGAGTATATTTCTAAGTTGAGGTTTCACCAGTCAGTAAGAAAAGCCAGTGAATATGGTCTCTGATATTTTACATGTATACACAGATGGAGCTTGCTCTGGAAATCCCGGACGAGGTGGTTGGGGGGTTTATATTGAAAAAGGTATTGAGAAAATTGAGTTAAGTGGATCTGATGAAGACACGACCAATAATAGAATGGAATTAGTAGCTGTTATTCAAGCTCTTCGGTACGTTGATCAGAATTCAAAAATAAAACTTTTTACAGATTCAAAATACGTAATGCAAGGTATCCAAGAATGGATCTTAAAATGGAAAGCAAATGATTGGAAAACTGCAAACAAAAAAGATGTCAAAAACAAAGATCTTTGGATGGATCTTGATGAACTTGTTGAAATACATAATATTGACTGGATATGGGTTAAGGGTCATTCTGGTGACTTTGGAAATGAAATAGCTGATAAATTAGCTACTTCAGCAATATCAAATTAGATATTTTCGAGCATATTATCTGCACTACTAACGCTTACTTGTCCATCTTCGTCTTCAACAAAAAATTTCTCTACCGTGCCATCATTGATTAATATCGAACATCTTTGAGTTTTTGTTGATGTGCCAAAGCTATCAGGAAAATCAGTTCCAATAGATTTCGAGAATTTTGCCTTGCTGTCTGATAAAAATAGAATCTTTCCAATGGAGCCTGACATTTCTTCCCAAGCAGACAATGTGAATATATCATTTGTAGCAAAGCAAATAACTTCATCGATTCCTCTAGCTTTCATTTCATCAGCTTTATCTATGAATCCAGGCAAATGATTCCTAGAGCAAGTCGGTGTGAAAGCACCAGGAACACCAAACATTACTACTTTCTTTTCTTTACAATAGTCTAATACAGAAAGAGGTTGTGGGCCTTTTTCACTATCCATTTTTACAAGTTTAATATCTGGAATTTTGTTTCCTATAAGATCTGCCATAGGCGCATACTATAAACTTTCATCTTTAATACAAGATAAAAGGAGGTGATCTTCCCAATTACCGTTTATCTTCAAATACTTTCTTACGAGTCCTTCAATAGCAAAGCCATTATTTTTAAGTGTTCTAAGAGATCGCTTATTGACTGGCAAACATGCAGCCTCTAACCGATGAAGATCTAATTCTTCAAATATGAACTTTTTAATTAAATTTATTGCTTCACTCATTAGACCTTGACCCATTTTTTCTTCACAAATCCAATATCCTATTGAACATGACTGCACAACGCTTCTTTGAACATTGTTGATATTTATTTCACCTATTAAATTTTTAGTTTTGCTTTCAAAAATTAAAAAAGAGTAAGCACTGTCATCTAAAGCTAGCTTCTCGAAAAATCTAACTCTTTTTACAAATGAACTTCTTTCAAGTTCTGACGGTGACCAAAGAGGTTCCCACGGTTTGAGATAAAATTTATTTTTTTCTTTTAATGATGACCAAGCTTTCCAATCCTTATACTCGGGAGGTCTTAAAAAAACATTTTTGCCTTTTAGCTCAAATTCCATTCTCTTTGGGTAATATGTCGTTAAAAAGGACATTTAATTTTTATTCTCTAAAATAAATTTTTTCACTTCATCCGTATTGTTTTGGATCGAGTGAATTTTTTCATCTTTACTAAATAAATCCTTGTAATTACTTAATAAATCAAGATTTTTTCCAACAGCCATTTCAACTGTCTCTGAAAACTTTACAGGATGAGCAGTTGATAATGTGAAATTCATGCGATCACTATCATTTGTCTTTCTTGAGGCATTTATGCCGGTCGCTGTATGAGGATCAATGAGGTATGAATGAATTTCATAAACATTTGATATTATTTTGTTAACATCTTCTTGATGTGTGCTTTCAGATGCAAAGATATTTGAAATAATATTTAAGTCCTGTAGCTCTATTGTTAATTTTCCCTTTTCTTCAAATAAATTCATTGCTGATGCTGTTTTTTCATTTGACTGACTCATGATATCAAACAAAAGTCTTTCAAAATTACTTGCTATTTGTATATCCATACTTGGGCTTGTTGTTTTTTTTACACTTTCTGTCTGGTAGATTCCTGTATTTATAAATCTGTGTAAGATATCGTTTTCATTTGTAGCAACTATTAATTTATTTATTGGTAGGCCCATCTTGTAGGCTACATATCCTGCATAAATATCACCAAAATTACCTGTAGGAACAGAGAAGTTAACTGTTGGTCTAGATGCATCAAAATAATTTATATATGTATAATAATAGTATACACATTGAATTAGTATTCGCGCCCAATTAATCGAATTGACTGCAGATATATTATTTTCAGAACTGTACTGAGTATCCTTAAGAATATCTTTTACAATTTTTTGACATTCATCAAATGTACCGTCAATTTCACACAAAAAAATATTGCTTTCTGTCACAGTTGACATTTGACGTCTTTGAAAATCTGAAATTCTTTTACTAGGATATAAACAAAATATACTTATGTTCTTACTTTGCTTTACTGCATTAATTGCTGCAGATCCAGTATCACCAGAAGTAGCAACAATCAAATTTATTTTCTTCTTTTCTTTTTCTAAAAAATGATCAAATAAAGGAATAAGTAATTGCATTGCAAAATCTTTGAAAGCAAGTGTAGGACCATTAAATAATTCAACCAGTATTTCGTTATCACTAAGTTCTTTAAATGATACTAGGTTTTCCGATGAGAACTGCTTTGAATAGGAAATATTAATAATGTTTTCCAGTTCAATTATAGAAATAAAATCCTTAACAAATGGATAAAGTATTAATTTTGTAAGGTCTTTGTAGCTAATATTCTTATCTATTTTATTAACATCTATTTGAGGCCAATTCATTGGCACGTAAAGTCCACCATCCTCTGCTAAACCAGCAAAAAGAACTTTCTTGAACGTCTCCTCATTAGTTCCTCTTGTGCTTCTATACTTCATTTTTAGTAATTCCTTGTCTTATATAATAGATATACATGATCAATATAACAATTGATAGCAGGAACCATGTAACTGCATATTGCAGGTGATTATTTGTTATGTTTGATGGCTCAAATTCAATTAAAAGATTCTCAAATTTATTTTGATCAATAATTTTAAGAATATATGGACTTGACTCAATTTTATGAAAATTATCCATCTCATCAGTATTTAGGAGGTACCATATACTTGCCGAATATTCATTCTCAGGTATTAAAGGTTTTCTCTCTTTAGAATATATTAGGGCTCCATTGACAATGAACTCCTTGTTTGAGTCTATAAAATCGAGATTAAAACTTTCTTTAAAATCATAAGGTATCCATCCCAAGATCACATAAACATATTTTTTATCTTCGGTTTTTAAAGGCAATACAATTTCAAAGCCAGACATCCCACTTAAATTTGATTTAAAAAAATACATAAGTTTTTCTTTTATAAAAGAACCTTTTAACTCTACTTGCATAAATTCAAATTCTTTATCTATGCCACCTTCATAAGGAAATTTGTCCAGTTTGAGCGTATAATTATTTTCTACTGAATTAATTATATTCATCTTCCACTCTAATCTTTGAGTTTGCCAATAACCAAGCAATAAAAGAAAGCAAATTGTTACTAGAAAAATAAAATGGAAAGAGAAATTTTTAATCAATAGATAGATTAAGTTTAATAATATCCCCAGACATAAATTGCAGCGAATAAAAATAGCCACACAACATCTACAAAGTGCCAGTACCATGCAGCTGCTTCAAAACCAAAGTGATGATCAGCCTTAAAGTGTCCTGCAATTGATCTTCCTAAGCAAACAATGAGCATCACTGTTCCCATTAATACATGAAAACCATGGAAACCAGTTGCCATATAGAAAGTTGCTCCATAAATATGTCCTGAAAAAGCGAAGTCAGCATGCATATACTCATAAACCTGGAAGCCCGTAAAAATAATGCCAAGTCCTACTGTACACCAGAGACCTTGGATCAACTCTTTTCTATTTCCCTCTGTTAGCGCGTGGTGCGCCCATGTAACGGTTGTACCTGATAGCAAAAGTATAAGAGTATTTATCAATGGTATATGCCAAGGATCCATTAAATGAATTTCTGCCGGAGGCCAAACAGATCCTATTTGTTCAGTAGGGAATAAACTTGCATTGAAATAAGCCCAAAACCAGGCAACAAAGAACATAACTTCTGAAGCGATAAACAAGGTCATGCCGTACCTCAGACCAATCTGAACTACAGGCGTATGATGGCCCTGGTGTTCTCCTTCAATAATAATATCTCTAAACCACATGTATGTAACATAAATTACAATAGCTAATCCAATAAGCATTAACCATAGGTCATCAGTTCTAAAATAAATTACAGCCCCAATACACAAAATGAGCGCACCAATTGAGGCTAAAAGTGGCCAAGGACTTGGTTCTACTAAATGATACTCATGAGAATTTGGATTACGTGAACTCATAAGAATTATGTATCACTGTTTTCGTAAAAGGTATAGGACAAAGTAACTTCGGAAAGATCTGCTACGTATTGATCATTTTTAATTTCAGGATCGATATAAAAAGATACTGGCATAATCTTTTTCTCATTAGCTTTTAATTCAGTATTTTGAAAACAGAAACATTCTATTTTGTTAAAGTATTTTGCTGCCTCAGCTGGGGAAACATTATATACCGCAGTTCCATTCAGTGCTTGATCTGTATTATTGATTATAACGTAGTTGATTAATTTATTTTCACCAATTTGAATTTGATGTGTTCTTTGCTCAGGGAAAAAGTCCCAGTTCAGAGTTGATCCAACGTTTGAGTCAAGTCTTACATCTATTAGAGAGTCAGTTATGTAGACACTTTCCTGAGAGTAAATTTTTGGGGTACCTCCAAAACCTGTAACTTTACAAAAGTAATTATATAGTGGCACAGATGCATAGGCTAATATTACCATCGATATAACAATACCAAGCAGGCCTACTGCTATAGAAGTATTCGAACTATATTTTAAATTAAAAAAATTCATTTATACGAGACTTAACCTGTAAATTGTATATGTGAAGAATGAGGCGACAAAAAAAACAAGTATTAATGCTGTAATTATGTTCCTTCTTTTTATTTTTTTATTAATCATAATATGTTCCATAACAAATTATCAATAAGGAGGATTGCGAAAATATTAAAGAGATAAATAATGGAAAAGAAGAATAAAGTTTGTGCTTTTTTTTCTAATAACTTGGTGTGATCCACGTATTTTCTAAGATCTAATGCTAAATATATAAAGCAGATACCCATAATAGATGACAAAGTTCCAAAGAATAATGAATAGTAGTAACTCATTAGAAGTGTTATAGGTAAGAGTGTTAATGAATAAGCAATAATTAAACGAACTGTTTTCTTATTTCCGACAACCAGTGGCATCATTGGAATACCTGCCCTTTTGTAGTCATCAGATTTATAGAGTGCGAGTGCCCAAAAATGTGGCGGGGTCCATAAAAAAATTAAAACAAAAAGCAGGCTGATTTCAGGAGATACACTACCAGTAACAGCTGTCCATCCAATAATTGGAGGGAACGCTCCAGCGGCTCCACCGATAACAATATTTTGTGGAGTTCTTTTCTTTAGCCATATTGTATAGACAAAAATGTAATAAAGTATTGTTAGAAGAAGAATTGAAGCAGACAGTAAGTTTGCAACATAGTATAAAAGATAAATTGAAAATACTGACAAAGTAATTCCATAAATAAGAGCTCCATTCGCACTGATAAGCCCCATAGGTAACACTCTATTCTTAGTTCTCTCCATTAACAGGTCTGTCTTTCTTTCATACCACATGTTTAATGCACCAGATGCACCTGATCCAATCGAGATAGCTAGAATTATTAACGCTCCTTCATAGATTGTTATAAATCCTGGAGCAATAATCATGCCTACAAAGCTAGTAAAGATAGAAAGAGACATTACTCTTGGTTTTAATAAGGAGATATAGAAACCAACTTTTGAAAAAAATGAGTTAATCCCAATTTCTTGTTTATCAGAAACTGAAGAAATATTTACCATGCGACCTAACTACTTTACTTCTGGTAGCTCCTCAAATTGATGGAAAGGTGGTGGAGATGATAACGTCCATTCTAAAGTAGTTGCGCCTTCACCCCAAGGATTGTCAGCTGTTTGTTTCTGTCTCACAAAAGCATGAACAAGCATTGTGAAGAATACAGCTAATCCAATCAAAGTAACAAATGAGCCGATTGAAGATATATAGTTCCAACCAGCGTAAGCATCAGGATAATCTACATACCTCCTAGGCATGCCTGCAAGACCCAAGAAATGCTGAGGGAAGAAGATTAAATTAACCCCTACGAATGTTAACCAAAAGTGTAATTTGCCTAATAGTTCAGAATAATCACTTCCAAACATTTTACCAAACCAGTAGTAAAAACCACTGAATATTGCAAACACTGCACCCATTGATAGTACGTAATGGAAATGCGCGACAACATAGTACGTATCATGTAAAGAATGATCTATGCCTGCATTAGCAAGAACAACTCCGGTAACTCCACCCACAGTAAATAGGAAAATAAATCCTATTGCCCACAACATAGGAGTCTTAAGCTCTACTGAACCACCCCACATTGTCGCAATCCATGAAAATACTTTAATCCCAGTTGGTACTGCAATCACCATAGTTGCAAAAATATAGTAAGCCTTAACATCTGCATCCATGCCAACAGTATACATATGGTGAGCCCAAACGATAAAACCTAGGAAGCCAATTGAAACCATCGCATAAGCCATACCAAGATAACCAAACACAGGTTTCTTAGAGAATGTTGCCACAACATGACTCACGATCCCAAAACCAGGTAAAATAAGAATATAGACTTCAGGATGTCCAAAAAACCAGAATAAGTGCTGGAATAAAACAGGATCTCCACCCTCGGCAGCACTGAAAAATGCCGTGCCAAAGTTCCTATCAGTTAGGAGCATTGTTATAGCTCCAGCCAATACAGGAAGAGATAATAGTAATAAAACAGCTGTGACAAGGATAGACCAAACAAAGAGAGGCATCTTGTGTAAAGTCATTCCTGGCGCTCTCATATTAAAGATTGTCGTTATAAAATTTATCGCACCAAGTATTGAAGAAGCCCCAGCTAAGTGAAGAGAAAAAATTGCTAAGTCAACAGCAGGACCTGGCGAGCCTAAATTTGCAGAAAGCGGTGGGTAAATTGTCCAACCACCTCCAACACCTGGGCCACCGGATGTACCATCAACAAAAAGTGAAGCGATTAATAGAATTAGAGATGCTGGTAATAACCAGAATGAAATATTATTCATTCTAGGAAAAGCCATATCTGGGGCACCAATCATTAGAGGAACTATCCAGTTACCAAATCCTCCAATCATAGCTGGCATTACCATAAAAAATATCATTAACAATCCATGACTTGTAACCAGCACGTTATATAGATTGTGATCACCGCCTAATATTCCATCACCAGGATACATTAGCTCCATTCGCATTAAAACTGACATACCAGTCCCGACTAAGCCCGCAATAATTGCAAAAATTAAGTATAAGGTTCCTATATCTTTATGATTTGTAGAATATAGATATCGTCTCCATCCCGTTGGATGATGGTCATGACTCCCTACTTGATCCGCTGTTATGTCCGCCATTTTTATTTACTCCTTTTAATAAAAAAAATTACCTAGTTCTTTGCAATTTCAAACGTTTCACTTGAATAGTCTATTTCAGACGATGCATATTCCTCTTTGGCAAAGTCTAGCCAATCGTCAAATTCACTTTCTGATACAACCTTAACATTAATAGGCATGAATGCGTGCTTAGCCCCACACAACTCTGAACATTGACCGTAATAAATACCTTCTTTATTAGCCTTAAACCATGTTTCATTTAATCGTCCAGGCACTGCATCCATTTTTACTCCAAATGCGGGAATGGTCCATGCATGAAGGACATCTGCAGATGTGATTTGAAGTTTGACTACCTTATTTACAGGCACAACAATCTGGGTATCTGTCTCTAACAGTCTCAACTTAGGGTCTGATAACTCGTTTTCTAAAAGCATATTTGCGTCGAAAGCAATGTCTTCGTAATCTGGATATTCGTAGGTCCAATACCATTGATTTCCTATTGCCTTGATGGTCAAGTCAGCTTTTGGAATTGTTTCTGAAACATACAGCAATCTAAAAGATGGAATGGCTATTATAATTAAAAGTATTACTGGGATTACAGTCCATAATATTTCAATGGTTGTATTATGAGTTGTCGTAGATGCAACTACATTTCTCTTACTGTTAAACCTAAACATTATGTAAAGAAGCAAGCCTAAGACAAGCAAAGAAATACCAGTTATAATTGGCATGAGGATGTAACTATGGAAAGAAATAATATCTGACATCAAATCAGTTGCTGGCTCCTGAAAGCTAAGTTGCCAGTTTTCTGATTTACCATCTTTAGCAAATGCTGCAAAAGGCAAAAAAACTAAAATAGAAACTTTTAAGAACATGCTCATTGTTTATCTAAGTATTGAAAATATGGGTGTTATCATTATCTTCTAATATATACTGTTTAAATTCTTAGAAACTATGAGTAATTTTGCGACAGTTTGACGCAATTTTTATTAGTTTTTAGGGTTTTTTTAGTATAAATTTTAAAAATTAGAGTAATTTCACTGATCATTTGAATATGGGCAAAAACATAAAGAATCAATTAACTGATAGCCTATTCTTTTCTAGAAGCAATCTGGACGATAGCAGAGTTGATAAAATAGTTTCAAACGCCCTTCACAAGGCCGATGATGGTGAACTATTCATGGAATTTTGTGAGAGTGAAAGCTTTGTCTACGATGACCAGAGATTAAAAAGTGCCTCTTTTGATAAATCGAAGGGTTTTGGTTTAAGAGCTGTTGCAGGTGAAAGTTCTGGCTATGCTCATTCATCTGACATAGATGAAAAGTCTCTTAAAAAAGCATCTGATACAGTAAATTTTGTTACTAAAGACAACAACGCAAATTTTAATGCTGCGTTCTCCCAGACTAATAGAAAACTATACAAAGAAACGAACCCTATTAATGAAACAGAATTTTCTGAAAAAGTTAATGTATTAAAAGATATAGATGAATATGCACGTTCAAAAAATACCCAGGTTAAACAAGTCTCAGCATCTTTAAATGGTGAGTGGCAAGCAGTTCGTATCTACAGACCAGGAGGAATTGTTATAGAAGATCTAAGGCCATTAGTCAGATTGTATATTTCAATTGTATTAGAAAAAGATGGTAGACAGGAAAATGGAAGCAGGGGTTCAGGTGGCAGAGTCGATTATTCATCTTTTCTAGATCCAAGTCATTGGAAGCAACAAGTAGACGATGCCATTAGTCAAGCAGAGATAAATTTAACTTCGGTAGATACACCTGCAGGTGAAATGGATGTGGTACTTGGTCCAGGATATCCGGGAGTACTTCTTCATGAAGCGATTGGACATGGACTAGAAGGAGATTTTAATAGAAAAAAAACATCTGCATTCTCCAATTTACTTGGAGAGAAAATTGCTGATGAAGCAGTAACTGTAGTCGATGATGGCACTATTGACTCAAGAAGAGGATCTCTAAGTGTAGATGATGAGGGAACACCCACGAGTTGCACTACTTTAATTGAGAATGGAATTTTGACGGGGTATATGCAAGACAGACTCAATTCAAGATTGATGGGCGTTAGTCCAACAGGAAATGGACGAAGAGAAAGTTACGCACATTTACCAATGCCGAGAATGACGAATACTCACATGTTGTCAGGAAACAGAGATCCAAAAGAAATTCTAAAGTCAGTAAAAAATGGATTGTATGCAGTAGATTTTGGCGGTGGTCAAGTAGATATTACCAGTGGAAAGTTTGTATTCACTTGCACAGAAGCTTATAAAATTGAAAATGGGGTTGTTACAAATCCTGTCAAGGGAGCTACGTTGATAGGAAATGGACCAGACGTACTTAAAAGAGTAAAGATGGTCGGTAACGATTCAAAAATGGATAGTGGCATCGGAACTTGTGGTAAAGACGGACAGAGTGTTCCTGTAGGTGTTGGTCAGCCAACTATGTTAATTGAAAACTTAACTGTCGGGGGCACTGTTACCGCCTAGCTTACTTGTCGATCCTGATCTTTCCAATACGGTTCACGTAATACTTTTTTAAGAACTT
>CABYGA010000020.1 GCA_902518415.1 uncultured Pelagibacteraceae bacterium
ATACAAAAGGTACGCGGTCACCCTTACGGGCTTCCACAGCTTGTAAGCATTCAATTTCAGGATCTATTTCACTCCCCTCGTCGGGGTTCTTTTCACCTTTCCCTCACGGTACTAGTTCACTATCGGTCACACAAGAGTACTTAGGCTTGGAGGGTGGTCCCCCCATATTCAGACAAGATTTCACGTGTCCCGTCTTACTCGAGAACATTAACTGTCATTACCCATACGAGACTATCACTCTCTATGGTTTACCTTTCCAGGTAATTCTGGTTGTACAATTAATGCTACTGGCCTAGTCCGCTTTCGCTCGCCACTACTTACGGAGTATGGGATGGGGAGAGAATTGTATCAAAAGAATGGATTGATGACACAAGAACCCCAGCAAAACACTCACATCAAATGTATAGTAATCAATTTTGGATGCCTCATCCAGCATTTACACGAGGACTTCCAAAGGATACTTACTATGCCGCTGGATTTGGAGGACAGTACATATTGATCATCCCATCTAAGGATATGATAGTCGTTAGATTAGGTGAAACTTATGTTGAAGATGATAAAGTATTAGAAAATATTTCTGAAATCATTAATTATTTTGATGATAGGATCTAATTTTTATGAGTGACCAAATAATTATTTATTCATCGTACAATTGTGGATATTGTGACTTAGCAAAAAAACTCCTTGATCAAAAAAAAATAAAGTATCAGGAAATTAACATTCAAGACGACCCCTCCCAAAGAGAAATTATGTTAGAGAGAGCTAATGGAAAAAGAACTGTTCCACAAATTTTTTTTAAAAATCTGCATATTGGTGGATTTGAAGAATTAAAAAAACTTGACGTAAGTGGCAAGCTTGACAGTATTTTAGATGGGTAATAGATTTAAAGTAGCTTGCCTTCAATTAAATTCTGGCCAATCAGTAAAAAAAAATCTAGATCAAACACTCAAATATTTAACAAAAGCTGTAAAGCTTGATGCAGATTTAATTTTAACACCCGAAATCACTAATATCGTTTCTTTGAATCAAAAGCATTTACTGAAAGAAACTTACTCTGAAAAAAATGATCCATTTTTGAAAAAAATAAAAGAATTTGCTAAGAACAATTCTGTTTGGGTTATTTTAGGATCTATCATTGTGAAAGATAAAAATGAGAGTCTTTTCAATCGATCTTACTTAATCAGCAATAAAGGTATAATAATTTCAAAATATGACAAGATTCATATGTTCGATGCCATCATTTCCTCTAAAGAATTTTATAATGAGTCTTCTATTTTTACTGCTGGAAAAAAAGTAAAGATAGGTCAGACACCGTGGGGCAGAGTGGGACTCTCAATTTGCTATGATATGAGGTTTCCAGAATTGTATAGAATTCAAGTTGCTGGAGGTGCTAAAATAATTTCAATTCCTTCCGCATTCACAGTTACTACTGGAAAAGCTCACTGGCACACATTATTAAAAGCACGAGCTATTGAAAGCGGATGTTATGTATTTGCACCTGCTCAATGTGGTCAAAATACTCCTAAAAGAAAAACATATGGTCATAGCCTCATAGTCTCGCCATATGGCAAAATCTTAAAAGAAAAAATGAGTGGAACTGGAATAATTACCTGTAAAATTAATATGGATGAAGTTGATAATATTAGAAAAAATATGCCAAGTTACCAATCAAAACTATTGAAAAGAAGTATTTCGTAACAATATATTATGTATGATCGTATTTAATTTAATGTGCAAAGATTGTTCTTCTGAATTTGAAGGGTGGTTTTCTAACTCTAAATCCTGTGATATTCAGATTAAGCAAAAATTAGTTGAGTGTGTAATTTGTAATTCCTCTAATATAGAAAAAACACTTTCTAAGCCAAATGTATCTGTCAATAAGGGTAAGGATAAATCGTCAGAAAAGGTTCTTAGAGAATTAAAAAATAAAATTAAGGATGTAAAAAAATTCATTGAAAAAAATTGCGATTATGTAGGTGATAATTTTGCTTATGAAGCAAGGAAAATACACTATGGTAAGAAAGACAAAAAACCTATTTACGGCAAGGCTACTAAAGAAGATGTTGTAGAGCTAAATGATGAGGGTATTGAAGTCGCATCAATACCTTGGGTTGAAGAGGAGAATTAAATTTTTTTACCAGCTACCATATAATTAGCGTGCATATTTTGAGACTTGTACCATGTATCGCCTAAAGGATTATAATTAACTCCCGCACTTCCAATAACATCAAATTTGTTTTGAATAAGGAAAGAATAAATTTCTTCCGGTGTTAAGAACTTATTCCAATTATGAGTGCCCTTCGGAAGAAATCCTAATATATATTCAGCTGTAAATTTAGCGAACACCAGAGAAAATAATGTTTTATTTATCGTTGCAATAAACATCAATCCATTATTGTTTACCAGATTGCAACTTTGATTAATAAACTCTTTCGGATTATTGACATGTTCAATAACTTCTAAATTTAATATTACATCATATTGATTTTTTTTGGGTAGCTCTTCAACGGTACTCATAATATAGTTAATGTCTAATCCATTCTCTTCAGCATGAATTTTCGCTGTAAGACAGTTTTTTTCTAATGCGTCTATTCCAGTTACTTTGGCACCTAGTCTGGCTAATGGTTCGCACATTAATCCACCACCACAACCTATATCCAAAATTGATAAACCTTTAAGTGGTTTGTTGTTTTCGGAGCTTATAGAAAAATGATCCTTTATAGTTTGAATTATGTAAGAGAGACGAACAGGGTTAAATTTGTGTAAGGTTTTGAATTTACCATCGTGCTTCCACCACTCTTTTGAGAGACTTCTGAATTTCTCAATTTCAGTCTTATCAATTGAATTTATATCCATAATACAATGTCTTAAGTAGTACTTGATTTAACTGAGGTTATACAGTACTTCTTATTTTTAATTCTTTAAAATACCACGATAAATTATTTAGTCACGATATAGAAAATGTCCACACTTGTTTTAAAATTCGGCGGTACCTCTGTTGCTACAACAAAATTAATAGAGTCTGCTGCAAAAATTGTTAAATCTGAATATGATAAAAACAACAACATTATCGTAGTCGTATCAGCGATGTCTGGAACCACAAATAGTTTAATCGATCATGTCAATAGTATCGATTTTAATGATGATAGTGAATATGACCTTGTTGTTTCATCTGGGGAACAAATTACAGCTGGTCTTATGTCATTGGCTCTCAAGAAACTTAACGTACCAGCAAGGTCTTGGTTAGGATGGCAAATACCCATTATTACTAGAGGCCAACATCGAAATGCCTTTATTGATAAAATAGTTCCGGATGGCATTGTCAACGATTTCGAAGAGAAAAAAGTTGCAGTGGTTGCAGGTTTTCAAGGAATATCATTAGAAGGAAGAATAACAACTATTGGCCGAGGTGGATCAGATAATACAGCGGTCTTCCTAGCTGCGGCAGTTGGTGCGGCAAGGTGTGATATCTATACTGATGTTGATGGGGTGTACACTTCTGATCCTAGAATGACAGACAAAGTCAGAAGACTTGATAAAATATCTTATGAAGAGATGATCGAAATGGCCTCTCAAGGAGCGAAAGTTCTTCAGACTACATCTGTGGAGTCTGCAATGAATCATGATGTGAATGTTAATGTAAGATCAACATTCAATCCTTCTAATGAAGGTACACAAATTTCAAACGATGTATCAAATGAAACTCGTGCGGTTACAGGCGTTGCTTACTCTAAAGATGAGGCAAAAATAACTATTATTGATGTTGAGGATAAGCCTGGGGTTGCAGCTGAAATATTCAAAGAATTGGCTAATTCATCAGTAAATGTTGATATGATTGTTCAAAATAATTTTATTGAGAGAAAAATGACTAATATTACGTTCACAGTCCCGATGACTGATTTAAAAAAGTCACTTGGCGTACTTGAGGAACTTAAAAAAAGAATAGTTTTTTCAAAAGTACTGGATGAGCAAAACTTGTCAAAAGTTTCAATAATTGGTTCTGGTATGAGAAATCAGCCAGGAATAGCAGCAAAAATGTTTGAGTGCCTCTCTAATAATAATATTAATATTGAGGTTATATCTACTTCTGAAATTAAAATTAGCGTCCTAATTGATAGAAATAAAACAGAGGCAGCTGTAAATGCGCTACACAGTGTATTTAATCTAGATAAAATATAATATAATTTAAAGTTGTTAATAAGGTTTCATCGTGAGCGAAGAATTTAAGCATACTATAGTCAGACGTAAGACTAAAATGATTAATGTTGGCAATGTAAAAGTTGGTGGCAATGCAAAAATCACTGTTCAATCAATGACCAATACTTTAACTACAGATATTGACGCTACAGTCTCTCAAATCAATTCGTTAGTTGAAGAGGGTGCCGACATTGTCAGAGTTTCATGTCCAGATAAAGAGTCTACTGAATCTCTCAAAGAGATAGTAAATCAATCAAGTGTTCCAATTGTAGCTGATATACACTTTCATTATAAACGTGCCATCGAAGCGGCAGAAGCTGGCGCAGCCTGTTTAAGAGTTAATCCAGGAAACATTGGGAAAGAAAAAATCATCGAAGTGATCGAAGCTGCAAAGCAAAATAATATCAGTATGAGAGTTGGAGTTAATGCAGGGTCAATAGATGAAAAAATATTAACTAAATATAAAGAGCCATGTTCAGATGCGTTGGTTGAAAGTGCGTTAGAAAATATAAAGTTGTTGGAAGATAATAATTTTGAAAACTTTAAGATTAGTGTCAAAGCATCAGATGTATTTATAACAATTGAGTCATATGAAAAGCTTGCTCAATTATGTGATTATCCATTTCATGTTGGTCTAACAGAGGCAGGTACATACTTATCTGGGTCGATTAAATCCTCAATAAGCATTGGCACTCTTTTATCAAAGGGCATAGGAGATACGATAAGAGTATCACTTACTGCCGATCCAGTAGAAGAAATTAAAGTTGGTTATGAAATATTAAAAAGCTTAGATTTAGGTTCAAGAGGAATTAAAATTATCTCTTGCCCTTCTTGTGCTAGACAGGCTTTTTCGGTTATTGAAACAGTTAAAAAATTAGAACAAAGACTTGCTCATATAAAAACACCTCTCACACTTTCTATAATTGGTTGTGTTGTTAATGGTCCCGGAGAAGCACTCAAAAGTGACATCGGACTTACTGGAGGAGGAAAGGGTAATAATATGATTTATTTGTCAGGTGTAGCAGATCATAAAATCACCAATCCTGAAATTGTTGATCATGTAGTTGAGCTTGTTGAGCAAAAAGTTAGAACATTAAATGATTAAGCGAGACGAATTAGATAAAATATTAAATAAATTTAATTCTCTAGAACAAGAGTTAACCACAGCAGTCAATGATAAAGAAAAATATGTTTCTATTTCAAAGGAATATGCAGAAATTAAGCCTTTAGCTGAACAAATAAATATTTATTTATCTCTTCTTAAAGAAAATGAAGATTTGAATGCAGTTTTAGATGGAAATGATAGCGACCTAATAGAAATTGCAAAATCTGAGATTGGCAACTTAAAATTAAATCTGCAATCTTCTGAAGAATCCTTAAAGCAGCTATTGATACCTAAAGATCCATTGGATCAAAAAGATGTCATTCTCGAAATTAGAGCAGGAACAGGTGGAGATGAAGCAGCGTTATTTGCAAATGAACTATTGCGCATGTATCAGCGATATGCAGAGGATCAAAATTGGAAAGTTGATTATCTCTCCGTTTCTGATTCTGAAAAAGGGGGCATGAAAGAGGTTATAGCCAAAATTTCAGGGCAGAGTGTCTATTCAAAACTGAAGTTTGAGTCAGGTGTTCATAGAGTTCAAAGGGTTCCTGAAACTGAGTCTCAAGGAAGAGTTCATACATCTGCAGCCAGTGTTGTTGTATTACCTGAAGCTGAGGATGTTGACATTCAAATTGATGAAAAAGATATCAGAGTTGACGTATTTCGCTCAAGTGGTGCTGGTGGGCAACATGTAAATACTACTGATAGTGCTGTCAGAATTACTCATATGCCATCAGGAATTGTTGTACAACAACAGGATGAAAAATCACAACACAAAAATAAAGCAAAAGCCATGCTTGTCTTAAAAACGAGACTTTATGATTATGAGAGAAAAAAACAAGAAGATGATATTGCTGATAAAAGAAAATCTCAGATTGGTTCAGGTGACAGATCTGAAAGAATTAGGACTTATAACTTTCCCCAAGGAAGAGTCACAGATCACAGAATTAATTTAACATTGTATAAACTTGAGCAAATTTTGAATGCATCCGGACTTGAGGAAGTTATCTCAAATTTGATTATAGCAGATCAGAGTAATTAAAATGACAACAATTGGTGAAATTCTATATTCAAATGGGGATTCTATTTCAGTCTTTGAGAAAAAGTTACTTTTATCACATGTACTCGGCTTAAGTAATGAAAAGCTAAATTTAACTCAAAGCGAAAAAGTAGGTGAGAAAGATATTAAAAACTTTGAACAACTAATTAATAGAAGAAAAAATTCAGAACCAATTGCTTATTTAACGAATAAGAAATCATTTTGGAAAAATGATTTTTATGTCGATCAGTCTGTTCTTATTCCAAGATCAGATAGTGAATTGTTAATTGAGTCAGTCATTGAATATTTTCCTGATCTTACAAAAACTTATAATTTTCTAGACCTTGGCTCAGGATCTGGATGTTTGATTATTTCTTTATTAAATGAATATTTATTAAGCTCAGGAACAGGTGTAGAAATTGATAAAAAAGCTATAAAAATCTCAGAAAAAAATAAAGAATTTTTATTAAATAAAGATCGGTTAAAATTTTTAGAAAGAGATTTTTCAAACTTTGATACTAGCTCATTCGATATCGTTATAAGTAATCCACCATATATTTCATTTGAAGAAAAAAAAGATATAATGAAAGAAGTAAGGAATTATGAGCCATCAAAAGCATTATTTGCAGATGAAAAAGGACTTTATTTTTACAGAAAGATTATTGAAAATTTAGCTAAAAGGCTGAAGAGAAAACAGTTTTTATTTTTTGAAGTGGGAATAAATCAGCCAGATGGAGTGGTTAAGATATTGAAAAATAATAACTTTAACGTTGTTTCAATAAAAAAAGATATTTCAAACATTCCTAGATGTATTATTGCTGAAAGAAGTTAAATAAAAACTTGATTATTTTATAGTAAACACTAATTTACCAACATTCTTAGAAAAAGAATTAAAACTTTCCAAATATATTTAGGAAATATAATTTCAAAGTGAAAAATAGAAGAACTAGACCTTTTAAAAGGTCAAACAATAGACATTCAGGTGATAGTTTTGTTAATGGCAACAGCTCTACTCGTGTTAGAGGCAATCTATCTACAGTACTTGAAAAATACAAAGTCCTGGCAAAGGATGCAGCTGCTTCAGGAGATCATATTGGTGCAGAAAATTATTTACAGCATGCAGAGCACTACAGCCGTTTAATAAATGATCGACAAGATAGAAACAATAGTATTGGAGAAACAAAAACCATTAAAACCGAGTCTCCTGATGAGAAAACTGTGCCTGTAGAAACTTTAGATCCTGCTAAAGCAATAGAAGAAGCTAATTCTTAATTTTTGAAATTTCGCTATTTATCCTGTCTCTTTCTGTCAGAAAATTATTCAAACTTGCCCCTTTTAATTTCTTGCCTGATGGAAGCTTCATCTTCATGGGATTAATTTTTTCGCCGTTAAATATAACTTCGTAATGAAGATGTGGACCTGTTGATAATCCGGTACTTCCTACATAACCTATAGTTTGCCCTTGTTTGACCCGAACATTTTTTTGCATGCCGGAAGCATAACTATTGAGATGAGAATAACTGGTTTTATAACCATTCAAGTGTTTAATCCGAATATATTTTCCAGCACCACCGTTGGTGCCAACGTATTCAATATGCCCGGTACCAGCAGCCATGATTGGAGTACCTGTGGGGGCGGCAAAGTCAACGCCCATGTGCTTTTTATTATATCCTAGGATAGGGTGCTTCCTCATACCGTATGCCGATGATAATCTTGCGCCATTTATTGGAGTTTTCATTAGAGCTTTTGTAGCACTTTTGCCTTCACTATTAAAATATTCAATATAATTATTATCTTCAAATTTGTACAGCTCGTAACTATCTTTGGTCAGAACAATCTCTGCAAAAAAGATGGATCCAGTTTTGATTAAGTCATCATCTTTATCTTTAAACTGTTCAAATAGAATTTTTATTTGATTTTTGTTCCTGATGTCTCGTTGAAAATCAATATCAAAACTAAAAAGTTGGACAAATGACATGATTATATTGTCTGGTACGTTAATATTTTTAAGGGATGAATAGATACTTTTATCTATTTCAACTTCATGGAATATGAGTTCTGAGTAAAGTGTTTTTACGTCTTTACTTACTGTAAATTTATCGCCTATTCTTAAGACTGATATTTTTTCTTCACTATCAGGGTAAATTACAACTTCTTTAACAATTTTTTTTTCTTTTATAAGTTCGGAAATTATCTCTATGCGCGTTCCAATCCTTAGTTGGTTTGTCTCCATTGAATCTTCCGCAGCTATAATTAATCGGTCAATTTCTTTATCGTCAAGGTTAGTTTTTTTGAGAGTGCTAATAAACGTATCGCCCTCTTCAAGTTCATAGTATTCGAGAAATGAATAGAATAAGTCAAAACTATCTTTTTTTTCAGTATTATTGTTCTGAATTTGAATTGCTTCTTCCGGTTTTTGAATATCATTATTGTCTTTAAAAAATACTGCCAAATAATAAGCGACCGTGCCAATAAGAATCAGTCCAGTAACAAAAACCAAGATTTTTTTATTTAATAGATGCATTTTCATCATTTCATATAAAGGATTTATATTTTATGACATCACTAATATTAATCTTACGAGACTAAATGATTTTATGCGCTCTATCCCATTGATATTATTGGTTATTCTATAAGACTGAAAAGTGCTTATTTTCTGGGTAATTTTAAGTTTGATGCTTGACTTTTTGGCTCAATACAATAAAAAACGTTCACCCTTGTTCGGTGATGCTCTGAACCTGCGGCATATGACTATTTTAGTCTTAATATAATCAATTTGGCATTTTTTATTTTTCCAATGGAAAAGTAATTCCTGCCTGCGCGATTATGCTATTGGAAAAGTAAATTGAAAGAGAAACGTGGGCGGTAATTCCGCAGTACAGAATAATCGTACACGTTTTATTTGGATTACATAATTTAGATTATGTAACTCCGCCAATAAGTTTGTGTGCGTCGTGTTTAAACTTGAGAGTTTGATCATGGCTCAGAATGAACGCTGGCGGCACGCTTAACACATGCAAGTCGAACGGGATCTTCGGATCTAGTGGCAGACGGGTGAGTAACGCGTGGGAACCTGCCCAGTAGTAGAGAATAACTTGAGGAAACTTAAGCTAATACTTTATACACCCTTCGGGGAAAAGCTTTATGCGCTATTGGATGGGCCCGCGTTAGATTAGTTTGTTGGTGAGGTAATGGCTCACCAAGACTACGATCTATAGCTGGTCTGAGAGGATGATCAGCCACACTGGGACTGAGACACGGCCCAGACTCCTACGGGAGGCAGCAGTGGGGAATATTGGACAATGGGGGCAACCCTGATCCAGCGATGCCGCGTGAGTGATGAAGGCCTTCGGGTTGTAAAACTCTTTCGTCAGGGAAGATAATGACGGTACCTGAAGAAGAAGATCCGGCTAACTCCGTGCCAGCAGCCGCGGTAATACGGAGGGATCTAGCGTTATTCGGAATTACTGGGCGTAAAGCGAGCGTAGGCGGATTTGTAAGTTGGAGGTGAAATCCCAGAGCTTAACTCTGGAACTGCCTTCAAAACTACATTTCTTGAGTTTGGTAGAGGAGAGTGGAATTCCTAGTGTAGAGGTGAAATTCGTAGATATTAGGAGGAACACCAGTGGCGAAGGCGACTCTCTGGGCCAATACTGACGCTGAGGTTCGAAAGCATGGGTAGCGAACAGGATTAGATACCCTGGTAGTCCATGCAGTAAACGATGAGTGCTAGATGTTGGGAATTTAAATTTCCAGTATCGCAGTTAACGCGTTAAGCACTCCGCCTGGGAAGTACGGCCGCAAGGCTAAAACTCAAATGAATTGACGGGGACCCGCACAAGCGGTGGATCATGTGGTTTAATTCGAAGATACGCGAAGAACCTTACCGGCCCTTGACATACCAATCGCGGACTTAAGAGATTAAGTCTTTCACTTCGGGTGGATTGGATACAGGTGCTGCATGGCTGTCGTCAGCTCGTGTCGTGAGATGTTGGGTTAAGTCCCGCAACGAGCGCAACCCTTACCTTCAATTGCCAGCACATTATGGTGGGAACTTTGAAGGAACTGCCGGTGATAAGCCGGAGGAAGGTGGGGATGACGTCAAGTCCTCATGGCCCTTACGGGCCGGGCTACACACGTGATACAATGGTAACTACAAAAGGCAGCGAAGGAGCGATCTGGAGCAAATCTCTAAAAGTTACCTCAGTTCGGATTGCACTCTGCAACTCGAGTGCATGAAGTTGGAATCGCTAGTAATCGTAGATCAGCGCGCTACGGTGAATACGTTCCCGGGTCTTGTACACACCGCCCGTCACACCATGGGAGTTGGTTTTACCTGAAGCTGGTTCGCTAACCGTAAGGAGGCAGCCAACCACGGTAAGATTAGCGACTGGGGTGAAGTCGTAACAAGGTAACCGTAGGGGAACCTGCGGTTGGATCACCTCCTTTCTAAGAGTCATTTTTTGAGTTCTTTTGAACTTAAGAAATTTTTAACTTAGTAATTATATGTGGCTTACCGTCCTCGTTTCTCTTTCATTGTTTAAAACTATAAAGCCTACGTTTGGGCTTGTAGCTCAGTCTGGTTAGAGCGCACCCCTGATAAGGGTGAGGTCGGTAGTTCGAGTCTACCCAGGCCCACCATGACGTGGTTTCTCTTGGGGCTGTAGCTCAGCTGGGAGAGCACCTGCTTTGCAAGCAGGGGGTCACCGGTTCGATCCCGGTCAGCTCCACCAAAGTTTTAAGCTTTTCCATTTACATCGTGAAGTGACATCAATACTAAATTAATAAAATTTTTATTGAGAATTCAAAATATCAAAAAGTATTGCAAAAGACATATAAGTTTGTTTTTTGTACATAGAATAATCAAGCGTTTAAGAGCATTTGATGGATGCCTTGGCACACAAAGGCGATGAAGGACGTAGTACGTTGCGATAAGCTTCGGGGAGTGACGAACA
>CABYGA010000021.1 GCA_902518415.1 uncultured Pelagibacteraceae bacterium
AGATTTATTAAAAAGTTTAAAAACGTACCCTTCACCAGTGGGCGAGGAAATATGATTAGATGTAAATATAATAGTCACAAACTTAAGCTTTATGATCATTCATATAATGCAAGCCCAATTTCAATGAAGCAAACAATTGATATATTTGATAGCTTAAAAGAAAAGAATATTGTTTATTTGATTGGTGATATGAATGAACTGGGTCAAAAGGCTAGTTACTACCATGCTAATCTAGTTAAATTTTTAGATAAGAAAAAATTTGAAAAATGCTTATTTATTGGAAAGCATTTCAAAAAGTTAGAAAACAAAATTCATAATAATAAGATTTCTTTTTTTAAAGACATCAATCAGGTTATCGACAATCTTGACGAAATAATAGAGAGTAATTATACAATTTTTGCTAAAGGATCTAATTCAATTAACATAAGAAGATTAATCACTCATCTTAAACAAGAAAACATATGATATTATACATTTTAGAATACTTAAATATCCCAGGCTTATATAATTTCTTCAATTATCTGACTGTAAGAACTGGCTTCGCTCTTTTTACTTCTTTCTTCTTCATATTGTTATTTGGTCCTGCATTAATTAAAAAGATTAGTTCTTATCAGTCTATCGGACAGCCTATTAGGGAAGACGGGCCAGAGTCTCATATAATAGCTAAAAAGGGAACACCTACCATGGGTGGAATCATCATATTGCTTTCCATTGTTGGATCTATTTTGCTTTGGGTAAACCCAGAAAGCTTTATATCTTGGCCTGTTATATTTATACTAGTTTCTTTTGGCTTAATTGGATTTACAGACGATTTCAGTAAAGTTAAAAATAATTCAAGCAAAGGCATTTCAGCCAAAATAAGAATATTTCTTCAAATTATTGTTTCACTTATTTTTATATATTGGATAACTAAATACCATCACATTGATATTAAGCTTTTATCATTACCTTTTTTAAAAGATATTTTTATTAATTTAGGCCTGTTTGCAGTACCGTTTATTCTAATCGTTATCCTGGGATCAGCAAATGCAGTAAATTTAACCGATGGTCTAGACGGGCTTGCAATTGTCCCTGTAATGATTGTTGCAGCAACATTCGCTGTAATTTGTTATTTGGCAGGCAATATAATTTTTGCTGAATATTTATACATAAATTATTTGCCAGGGGCGGGTGAACTTACTGTATTGTGTGCAGCAATAATAGGATCAGCGCTAGGCTTTTTATGGTATAATGCTCCTCCTGCAATGGTGTTTATGGGAGACACAGGCTCGCTTTCATTGGGAGCAGCATTAGGATCGATTAGTATTTTATTAAAACAGGAAATAGTTTTAGCCATTGTTGGAGGTATTTTTGTTGCTGAAGCAATATCTGTAATATTGCAAGTCTCATCTTTTAAATTAACTGGAAAAAGAATTTTTAAAATGGCACCATTACACCATCATTTTGAAAAAAATGGTCTACCAGAATCAAAAATAGTTATTCGTTTTTGGATAGTTGCAATAATTTTAGCACTAATTGGGCTAGCGACACTTAAAATCAGATAAATAGATGATTAAACTAAAATCATTTAAAAATAAACACTTCCTTATCATTGGAATGGGAATTACAGGTATTTCTGTTTCCAATTCACTGCTGAAAGGTGGTGCAAATGTTTATTTTTGGGATGATGATCTTAATAAAAGAAAAGCATTAAGAAAAAAAGGTTATTCTCTAATTAACGATAAGAATCAAACTAACATAGAATATATAATGCCAAGTCCTGGTATTGCTACTGAAGGAAAAAATGTACATAAATACATTAAAAGATTAAAATCTAAAAAATGTAAGATAATTAGTGAACTTGATTTATTTCAACATTTTATAAATAGCATAAATAAATTAAAAAAAATTAAGATTATCGGTATCACTGGAACTAACGGAAAATCTACAACTGTTTCCATGATTCATCATTCATTAAAAAAAAATAACGTAAACTCAGTTTTGATAGGTAATATTGGACAACCTATATTTTCTTCAAAAAAGTTAAATCGTGGTGTCTATATTTTAGAACTTTCATCATATCAGCTGGAGCAAGCAAAAATATTTAAGCCAGATATATCGTGTATATTAAACTTAACACCTGATCATTTAGATCGTCACATTACAATGCATAAGTATGCTACCGCAAAGTGTAATATATTTCAAAATATAAGTGCTAGGGATGTTTGTTATTATGACTCCAATAAAAATATAAAAAAAATTGCTACTACGAATTTAGATAAGAAAAAACTTAAACTGCTAATTCCTGTAAAAAAAATTAGTAGCAGTTTTAAAAATAATAAAACAATTAGCCTGATATCAAAAAAACACAATATGCAAAACTTATATTTTTCTTTTTTAATATTAAAAAAATTAGGTTTAAAGACGTCAGATATTTATAAATCTTTCTCTTCATTTAGTGGATTGCCTCACAGACAAGAGATAATTGTAAAAAGAAAGAATTTTATTGTAATAAATGATTCTAAATCAACAAATTTTGAATCTTTAGTGCCAGCGTTAAATAACTTCAAGAACATAATTTTGATTTGCGGAGGACAAATTAAAAGTAACAAAATCAATATATTAGATAAAAACCGACACAATGTTATTAAGGCCATTGTAATAGGTGAGACTAAAAATATTTTTTTCAATTATTTTAATAAGTATGTGGATACTTCATATGTAAAAACCTTAAATAAGGCAGTTAAAATGTCATTAACAATTGCAAATTTTGTGAATGAGAATTGCACAATTTTATTTAGTCCTGGAGCTGCATCGTTTGATCAATACAATAATTTTGAAGAAAGAGGAGATGATTTTAGAAGAAAAATAAAAGTTGAGATTTTAAAATGACTAAGTCACAAATAGAAAAATCTATTATAACTGATTGGATTTATGAAATTAATAAGCCAATATTTTTTTGTGTACTTGTACTTATTGCAGTTGGACTATTTATAAGTCTTACGATTAATCCCGGTACATCAAGGTATATAAATAATAACCTCTTTTCATACTTTAATATTCAGGCACTTTATTTATTATTTGGTTTTATAATATTCATTTTATTTTCGTTTATTAATTATGAACGAATATCGAATATATCAATAATTGTGTTTGTAATTCTAATAGTTATTCTATTTTTAACATTAATTTATGGAGTTGAGATAAAAGGATCGAAGAGGTGGATTAATTTAAAATATATTACAATCATGCCCATTGAATTAATTAAGCCATTTTACTGTATCGTACTAGCAGCTATTTTAAATAACCCAAGTTTAAGAAACAGTTTTAGAAATTATGCACTTAGTTTCAGTGTTTATGCATTGATAGCTGCAATATTAGTTTTTCAGCCAGATATTAGTCAATTGTTTCTTGTTTCAGCAATATACTTTTCATCAATATTTATGAGTGGATTTAGCATAATTGTTCTTGCATCAATAATCTTTATTGGTGGGATATTTTTTGTTTTTATTTATTTATTTAATTTCAATGTACAAAATCGAATTAATTCCTTTCTAGCACCCAATGATTATGATGCAACACAGACTGAATTATCACTTCAGGCAATCAAACAAGGTGGTCTCATAGGTGTAGGCCCAGGAAATGGCGTATTAAAAAATAAAATTCCTGAAGCGAATTCAGATTATATATTCTCTGTTATTGCTGAGGAGTATGGTTTATTAGGATGCCTAATAATTTTAACAATATTTTTTATAATTTCTTATCAAGGATTCAGAAAAATATATAGTAGCAATAACCACTTTATACAAATAAGTTTATTTACCTTAATAATATATTTTTGCCTTCAAGCTCTTATTCATATTGGAGTAAATATTAGACTGCTTCCAACAACTGGTATAACACTTCCTTTTATTAGTTATGGGGGCTCATCTGTTATAGGTATGTCTATCACATGTGGCTTAATATTATTATTATCTAAAAATAGACATAGTTAATGAGTAGTAAATAGCATGAAAAAATTCTTTCTTGTTGGCGGTGGAACGGGTGGTCATTGCATACCCATAGGTGTATTATATTCTGAGATAATTAAAAAAAATGAATGCTATATTTTAACTGATGAAAGAGGGCTAAAATACTTTAAAGATATTTCAGTTAAGAAAAGAATATTAATAAAGAATCTAATTAATAAGCAAGGCAAAATCTCTAATTTGATTAATTTTCCATATATTTTTATTCAGTCAATTCACTATTACTTAAAATTAAGACCTGATTTTGTTTTAGGCTTTGGTGGCTATTTTACTGTCCCCATCATAATAGCAGGATGGTTAATGCGGTTTAAAATATTTTTACACGAAGGCAACGCGATTATCGGTAAAGCAAATAAATTTTTATTAAACATTACTAAGGATCTACTTACAAGTTTTGAAAATACTTTTATCCCTGGGAACAAAATAGATATTAATAATAAATTGGTTGGCCTTCCTATAAGAATAAATAAAGAGGATAAAGTTTTAAATAATGACTCGAGTAATGATTTTGTGATATGCATAATAGGCGGCAGCCAAGGAGCACATAATTTATCTATTAATATTGCTGAGTCTATTAAGAGTGTACAGGATAACAGTGAAAAGAAGATTATAGTTTTTCACCAGTGTAGATCAGAGGATTTAGAGAGTTTAAAGGCTTATTATAAGACTCATAATATCAATAATGATGTAAGAGTATTTTTTGATGAAATGGCACAAGTACTATCAAGATCTAATTTAGTAATTTCAAGGTCAGGATCATCAACAGTTAATGAAATCATATATTATTGTATTCCTTCAATACTGATACCTTATCCACATGCGTCCGATAACCATCAATATTACAATGCAAAAAACTTGAATACACCAGAATGCACTAAAATTATCTCTAACAACTCTGTAAATATAGAAAATATTCATAATTCAATTAATGAAATAATTAATGATAATGAAAAAGTGAATTTAATCAAAAACCGCTTGAAAGCCAAACGCATAAGTAATCCATCTAAAAATATAATAGATTATATAGAAAGCCATTAGTGAAAATTAATAAAGATATATTGATACATATAATTGGAATTGGTGGTATTGGCATGAGCGGTATCGCCGAAATTTTATCAGATATGCGATATCATGTTCAGGGCAGTGATATAAATATTAATTCAAACATACTTCGCTTAAACAAAAAAAATATTAAAACTTTCAAAGGACATAAGCAAGAAAACTTAAAAAATGTTAACTTAATTGTATATTCTACAGCTGTTAAAAAAAGCAATGTAGAATTAAAATTTGCAAAAAAAAATAAAATTCCATCAATAACAAGAGCAGAAATACTATCTCAAATAGTAAAACTAAAGAATTCAATTGCCGTTTCAGGATCTCATGGGAAAACAACAACTACGTCTCTTATTTCTTCAATTTTGAATGCTGCAAAGATGAACCCAACGATCATTAATGGAGGCATCATCAATCAGTTCGGTACAAATACAAGACTAGGTTCAGGAAAATGGATGGTTGTTGAAGCGGATGAATCGGATGGTACTTTCGTAAAACTACCTTCTACAATTGCTATAGTAACTAATATTGATAAAGAACATCTAGATTTTTATAAAAATTATAATAATTTACTAGTTCAATTTAAAAAATTTATAACGCAAGTTCCATTTTATGGATTTTCTATAGTATGTATAGATGACCCCTCAATAAGAAAAATAGTAAATAAAGTCACTACAGCAAATATAATTACATACGGAGAGACTGAAAACAGCGACATACAAAGTAAAAAAATAAGGCACAATAGTAAAGGAGTAGTTTTTAATGTTGAGTTAAAAAAAATTAATAAAACAATTAAAAATATAAGTTTACCCATGCATGGTAATTATAATATTAATAATGCCTTAGCTGCTATAGCACTCGCTTCAGAACTCAATGTAAATCATGGCACAATAAAGAAAGCCTTATCTGCATTCAGTGGCGTACAAAGAAGACTCACACAACTCTGGGATAAAAAAAATATCAAGATCATAGACGATTATGCCCACCACCCAACAGAAATTAAGAACGTTATAGAGGGTCTGAATCATTCAAATCCAAAAAGAAAACTTATTATCATTTTTCAGCCTCATAGATATTCACGACTGGTAAATTTAAAAAAAGAATTTAGTAAATGTTTCATAAAATGTGACCAGGTCTTTGTATCAAATGTTTATTCAGCAGGAGAAAAGATGCCACAAAATTTTAAATTACAATCACTCCTAAAAAGTATTAAAAAAAATTCTAAAGTTAATGCAGAGGCCTATGAAAATGATGAGCAGCTGCTGAAATTAATTAAGTCCAGTAATGACAAACTTACTTTTTTATTTCTGGGTGCCGGAACAGTGACTCAATGGGCTTCAGATTTTAGTAAAAACCTAAAAAAAATATATGAATGAGAACCAACAAATTCTAAATGAAATATTTTTAAGAAATAAAGTAAAAGGTAAATACAAATTTGACTATAATTTGTCTAAACATAGTTGGTTTGGAATTGGTGGCAATGCTGAAATCTTTTACACTCCTTCAAGTTTAGAAGAATTACAATTAGTATTATCTACGAAAGGAGAAGATATAGATGTCACTGTTATTGGTTTAGGTTCAAATATAATTATTAGAGATGGAGGAATAACAGGCCTTGTCATTAGATTAGGTAATGAATTTAGCAATATATATCATGATAAAAATATAGTTTTTGCAGGAGCGGCCGTGCAAGATAAAGTTTTATCAAAATATTGTTTGAAGAATTCAATAATAGGATTTGAATTTTATTCTGGAATACCTGGTACTGTAGGAGGGGCTGCACGCATGAATGCTGGGTGCTTCGGATCTGAGACTAAAGATATCTTCATTAAAGCTAAATGCGTGAGTAATCAGGGAGAACTCATGGAACTGAATTATTCTGAAGAATTATTTTCTTACAGAAAAAATAATTTTTTAGATAAACACATAGTCTGCGAGGTTCAATTCAATAAAGAAATTGGAGATCCATTAATAATTAATAAAAGAATCATTGAAATAAATGATCAAAGAAAAGACACTCAGCCTCAAAAAGTGATGACTGCTGGAAGTACATTCAAAAATCCTTTTGATCGTAGTGAGCTCAAAGCTTGGCAATTAATCGATAAAGCTGGATTAAGAGAATATGAATTAAATGGAGTTTCATTCTCTGAAAAACACGCAAATTTTATAGTCAATAGACAGAAGGACTCTGCTAATTTAATTGAAGATTTTGGTGAAAATATAAAAAAAGAAGTAAAGAGTAGATTAGGCATTGAATTAGAGTGGGAAATTAAAATTTTGGGTAATAGATGAGTAAATACAATAAAGTTATGTTGCTTTATGGAGGCGTATCGGCAGAAAGAGAAATAAGTATCATAACTTCCAAAGAAATATCTAGGGCGCTAGTGAGATTAGGCTATGAGGTAATTGAAATTGATGCAGACTTAGATCTTTCAGACCACATCTCTGAACATAAGCCTGATGTAATATTTAATGGTCTACATGGCACATGGGGAGAAGATGGGGAAGTTCAAAAAATTCTTGAATTAAATAATGTGCCCTATACGCATTCAGGAGTTGAATCTTCTCAATTAGCAATGGATAAACATAGGTCTGCAGAACTATTTATTGAAAATAATTTTAATTACCCAATAACTAATCTGGTGAGTATTAATAGTATTAATAAACACGCATTTCCTGAGTATCCGTTTGTTATAAAGCCAAGAAATGAAGGTTCCAGCGTGGGTGTTGGAATAATCAGGAATCAAGAAGAAAAAAAAAGATATTTAACAGATAATTCAGATAGAAATGAAGTTCTAGTCCAGGAGTTTATAGATGGCCAAGAAATTAATGTTGCTGTAATTGGAAATGATAAAACTGGCTCAATAGAGATTGATCCAAAAAACGAATTCTATGACTATGAGTCAAAGTATTTTGATAACGGCAAGACTAAGCATATAATCCCACCAAGAATCAATAAAAATCAGCTAGAAGAGGTAGAAGACCTAGCTTTAAAGGCACATAAAATTCTTGGATGTAAAGGAATTTCAAGAACAGAGTTTATTTTGGAAAAAAATAGCAATCAGTTTTATATTCTTGAACTCAATACTCAGCCAGGAATGACACCAACTTCATTAGTGCCAGAAATAGCAAAAGACAAGGGAATAGAATTTGATGAACTTATTAATTGGATTTTAGAGGATGCAGGAACGAACCGTTAAATATATAAATATTATATGTTCTATACTGATTACATTTTTTTTACTGATTTCAGTATTGATATATTACTTTCCAAACTTAGCATCAAAATATTTTATTTTATCTCAAATAACCATTAACGGTTCAGAAAAATCAAATATAAATATAATTAAAAAAGAAATATATAATCATACCTCTGATTTATTATCTTTAGATTTAAAAGAAATTAAACAAATTCTTGAGCAAGAGCAATGGATCAAAAGAGTGAACCTAAAGAAAGTTTATCCATCCACATTAGTATTAGACATTATTGAAAATGATCCATATGCAATTTTAAGAGATAAAGGCAAATATTATCTAGTAGATATTGATGGAACAATTATTACTGAAAAAAATAAAGATTATGAACTTGAAAATTTTATTATTATTTCAGGGGACGAGTCTCCTTTAGCACTTAAAGGTCTTATTAAGGAGTTGAATATTCATTTTTCTGAACTGATTTCACAACTAAATAAATTAGATTTTATAGAGAGAAGAAGATGGAATATAACTTTAAAAAATAACTTATTAATAAAATTACCCGATACAAAAATTGATAAAGCGCTAGAAAACCTAAAGAACCTATTTGTTAATGAAAAAGTATTACAGAGCAACATAATTGAAATTGATTTAAGAATTGAGGGCAGGGCATCGTTAAAGGTAGATGAGGGAAAGATTAATTATGGTTTAAATGATATCTAATGTCACAAAGAAATATTTTCAGCGCAATAGATATACGTTCCGATAAAATAATTTGTTTAATTGCTCAAGAATTGGAAATTATTAATCGTGATAAAATTCTTCAACTAATTGGTATTGGCATATCAAAACTGCCAATAAATTGTATCAAGCCGCTCTCACTGCCACACGCAGAAATTAGCGATTATATAAAAAGTGCAATTACAAAGGCTGAATTTGAGGCAAATGTAAAAATATCAAATGTTTTTGTAAGTATCTCGGAAAATATGACTTCAGAATATATTGATTTTAAAATTGTGAATGAAAATAATTTAATTGGCGAAGATCACATAAAAGATTTTTTTAGGTCAAAATTATTTACTGGTTTATACACAAAGTTAAAAGAGCCATTGCATTCTTTTCCAATAAGTCACCGTATTGATAACAAAAAAAGTGTATCAGATCCTATTGGAATGAAGGCTAATAATCTTCTTACAAAATGGCATATAATTTCAGTATCAAAAGATTATCTTGAAATAATATATAAAACATTTCTGGAGATGAATCTAAATTTAAAACAAATAGTTTCTAGTAATTATTCAACAAGTCTTGCAGTATTAAATGAAGAAGAGTCTGACCAAGGCGCTATAACTATTGAAGTACAAAAAAATAAAACAGTCTTATCTTATACCTTTGACGGTCAATTAATTGGATTTGATATTATAAGAATTGGAACCTTCCATTTCACCAATGATATATCACAAATAAAATCTCTTACACTTTCGGAGGCAGAAAGTATTAGAAAGAAGATTGATTTTTTTGATAAAGATAAAAAAAAGGATAAAGAACTCGATAAATATTATGATATTTATTTGTCTCGGGCTGAAGAGCTGACAAAAATTATTTCGACTACAGTAATGAAATCAAGATTTAATTCGCTAGTATCAAACTCAATTATACTTACAGGGTACGGAGCAAAATCTATTAGCATTCAAAAACTAATTAAAAATAAATTTACTAATTCATCATTTAGATTGGGTTCAACTAGAAAAATAAATGGTTCCAAGACTTTTCTCGACAATCCGTCATTAACTTCAAGCTTCGGTTTGCTTTCTTATGCTACAAATCACGACTTAGAGGGTGAGACAAGCGATGAAAATCCTCCAAAAAAATCAATATTATCAATATTTTATAATTTTTTTCGAAACTTATAATACGTAACAAAAAGAAATAATCTTTGTCTATCACAAGAGTGGCAATCAAATTATAAAATCTGATAGGCA
>CABYGA010000022.1 GCA_902518415.1 uncultured Pelagibacteraceae bacterium
GCTAGAATAATTCTTTGTCTTTGACCACCTGATAATCTTATTCCATCATCACCTACGTTTGTATCTAGTCCATGCTCTAATTGATTTATTGTTTCTTCTAATTGACTTGTATTTATAGCTATTTTTAAATTTTGATAATTTATATTTTTATCATTCGATTCCAATGTAATATTTTGTTTTATAGTTTCATCTAAAAGAAAAATACTTTGTGGTATATAAGCTATCTTTTCTTGCCACGCCGAAATTTGTTCCCAGAGTGGTTTTGAATTAAGAAATAAATGATTTTCTTGGTTAGTTGGTTTTAATAATCCAAGTATGATGTCAACCAAAGTTGTTTTGCCAGATCCAGACTCACCAATAATTCCTAAAAATTCACCTTTGTCCAATTCTAGGTTTATATTTTTCAAGACTCCTTGCGACGAGGATGGGTATTTGTAATTAAGTCCGTTTATTTTAAGTTTTTTAAATATGAAATTGTCAGTATTCATTTTTGTTTCGACATTAAGTTTAATATTTTTAATTTCCTGTAGATCTTTACTTAATTCATTCAAATGGTGGCGAGAAAATCTTATAACTGATATTGCGGTCATCGATTGATATCCTGATGGCAAAAGTCTTATGGCCCCAACTCCAAATACTCCCAACATAGCAATTGACTCTACAATGTTTTGATTCGAGTAGATTAAGTATATTGCTAGAACTACAATAAAAGTGACTATAACTGATTCAAGTAGATACCTTGGTATTTGTTGAAGAGCTTGTGACAAACTTCCATAATAAGCATAAGTGTCAGAAGCTTTTTCAACCTTTTCATTGAAATATGACTCTTTATTTAAAATTCTTACTTCCTTTAAGCTTCCAACAGCTTCTTTTGTGCTCCTTAAAACATTATCTATTGCATCCGCAGTCTTTCTACCTGCTTTTTGGTAGATATTTTTAAGTGATAGGTCATATGAAATAAATAAAAATAGAAAAATAGAGACAAGTATTAGGAGAGCGTAGATATTTGAATAGGCAAGAAAGGAAAGTATCACTACAAATATGATTGATTCAGAAATTAGCTTTAATGATGCCATTAAAGTTTGTTCAGAATATAGACGGACATGATTTGAGATCATATTATAAAATGATGAGGTATTTCTTTGAATTAGATTGGTATACGGCATTAATTGGTAACTTTTTACCAATGTCTGTATTAAATAAGCTTGATGGTCCAGGCTAAAACTTACAATTTTTCTGTGTATGAGAAAACCAATAATTGCTTTTAAGTAATAGATTAATACCAAAAGAGTGCCTAGAATAATAACTCTACTTAAGTGACTCAAACTTAAGAAACTATCTGGAATAAAAGAATAATTAAATTGTGTATGAAGATTTTCAGGAGAAATAATAGAATAAATTAGCGGTGCAACTAAAGAAAGTCCAAACAGATCTAATAAAGAAGCTAAAAGAAAAAAAATAAAAATTAAAGGTATTTGTTTTTTTTTATTACCTAATACCAGTAAATATCTTTTTATATAATTTTTCATTTATATAAGGCTTCACTTATTTTTGAAGCAATTATTAAATGCTCAGTTCTTAACAAAGGAATATCTTTTAGTATAGGATACGCAAATCCCACTTTTTTATTAAAGAAGACATCATCAAATTTTTCTAGTTGAAGACCTGTTGCAGGGCACTGCCAAGGATTAACAAGATTTTTGCTTTGTTTATTATCTTTTTTTTCTATAACGATAATGCCACTTTGATTTAGGGGATTGGAAAATATTGGCAGTAGTTCGTATCTTAAGATATTCACATTAAATTTTTCAATTGTAGATTTTAAATTTTGAACATAACCGTGGTATTTCATTCGATCTTTTTGTTTGTCGCTCGCTAATTCGTATATGGGTTCTATGAGTATCACTTTTTCTTTGGCAACCCGAAGAAGTTCTTTGATTGCTTTCTCTTCCTTGCCTCCATTTGGCTCCAGACTGTGAGAAGAGTAAACAATATTCACACTATTATCTTTTAGTGGGATAGAAAATAAATCACCTACAAATAAATTTTTCTGAAAAGCATCACCAAGCAATTTTTTTCCCTCATATATTCTAGACCAACTTATATCAAAGCCTAAAATATCCTGGGTAGGATTATTTATATATTTTAACATTGATGACATACTAGTACATTCACCACATCCCACTTCAAGTATTGATGAGTCTTGAGAGGAATAATTTTTTAAGATTTCAGCTAATTGTTGGCCGTATTCATCATAGAAGGTGCTTAAATTACTATTTTTATTTCTGTTGTAACTACCTGCTTGTAAATCGTAAGAAAGAAGTATTGGCAGTAAATTGTTTTCACCTTCATTAGCCAAATTATCTGATACGTAAGAAATAATATTTTCTCCTTGATCATACATCTTGGAAATTTTTAAAATAATTTCTTTTAATTCCTTATCAAACATAATTGATTTTGAGATTTATTTTTTTTAAAAAGTCTAAAAATAGAGTATTTTTTATTTATTTTTAGCAGCAGCAAAATAGTTATAATCCATATAAACGATAAGAGAATCTTTTCTTTTTTAAATGACTCGAGAGCAAAATAACTATTGTATAAAACAACTATGAAAATCAATAAAAAAAGCATTAGTCCAATCATTTTTCTTTTTTAAAAACCCGAGCTAACTGTGCAATTTTTAAATCGTCGTAAGTGTCAATATCAATTGCTGAAAACCAATCTAGTGGGTACGCGTGATGATTTGGACCATAAAACGATTTGTGCTCAATCAGCTTTGATGACTTTGAAATCCAAAGGGCTCCTGATGGGCAGTAAGCTTCTTCAAGATCTTGTGAACGTATATTTAAAAAATTTGGAAAATTATATTTTGGTTTTCTATTATTATCTATAGTGAATGACCACCATGGCAACAACATGTTCATTTTACTACAGCTGACAAGAGATTCTAAATTTTTCTCATTAAAATAATTAAATGCATCTTGTATATTAGTTTCATTTCTATTTGGACAATTAGCCATTAGTTGAACGACAATCTCATAATTTTCACTCCAATATTGTTCAGCTTGTTTAAGTGCAGCTATTGTGACTTCGCTAATGGGAGTAAAATCATCTGACAAACCCTCTCTTAAAAACGGCACTTTTATTCCAATTAAAGAAGCAATATTGGCAATTTTTTTTGAGTCAGTTGAAATTACAATTCGATCAAAAATATTACTATCTAAAGCAGCTTTGATAGTCCAATAAATCATTGGTTTACCATCGAAGTCAATGATATTTTTGTTTTTAATTCTCTTTGAATTTTCTCTTGCAGGGATAATACAAATTACCTTATTTACCATATTGTCCATCCACCATCGACGATAATATTTTGGCCGTTAATACTCAATGAGTCTTCTGAAGTTAAAAATTTTATAACACCAAATACTTCATCTTTTGATAACATTTTTTTTTGCGGGCTAAGACTTGAGTATTTTTTTTGAAATAACTTACTTTGCTTATTTTTAACACCTCCAAAAGAAACAGAATTAACACGAATTTTTTTTTCAGCTAATCTTACTGCTAATTCTTTAGTAATATGTATTAATGCGGCCTTTACAGTGCCATAATTAATAGGAGACTCTTTTAAAGAGTTTTTATAAATGTTGGGATTTGGAGCAACAACTCCATAGATTGAAGCAATATTAATAATATTTTTTAATTTGCCTTTATTCAACAATTCTAAATTAATACTTAATTCATATGGAATTATTAAATTAATTGTAAATTCATTTATCCATTTACTTCTATCTAATAAATGGCCTGACTCTAAAATATAATTTTTTTTGTCCCTGGCATTATTTACTAAAGTTTCTGGATATAGTTTTAAATTTTTAATTGCAGTAATAATTTTTGTAACTGCTAAATTGTCATACAAATCTACTTGGATATCATGAATTTTTTTACATCCATTTTTTTTTTGCAAACTGTATTAATTTTTCTTTGTCTCTGCTTGTAAATAAAATATTAAATCCTAATCTTGAATATCCTTTTATAAACTCATAACCTAAATAACCTGTTGCTCCAGTTATCAAAACTGTCTTTTTTTTTGTATCATTATTTTTATGTTTCATTTAAATTATATATACATCATTTAGTATCCAGTTTCGATTAATTTAACATATAAATATAATTCGTTTTCAGAATAAGTATTAGAATTGTTTCGAATCCCGTGAATAAATTCAATAATACAACTTTTAAAAGCATCATAAGTATCCTTAAAAATGATTTTTTCTGACTTATTAGATCCTATAATTTCTAGTGATATTTCACTTTCAATTTCACCAGTCGTGATAAATTTTACAGACTCAATGCTGTCCCATTTTACGTTTAATATTTTTCCATTTTGTCCATAACTATCATTGCTAACTATCTCAAAGTTATTATTTAACTTAAAAACATTTATGACTGGCTCAATGATATGAATTGAATAATGAGCCCAGTCTTTTGGTGCTTTAGCAATTAATTCTTTTATTTTGCCAAATTCATTAATGTAATGTTTATCAAAATTAAATTCCTTGGCAAATCTAAGAGCAGAGTGCGAAAATATTTGTCCTTTATAAAGTTGTTTTGTAAGAATATTATCTAGATTAGAAGTATTAACTGCTATTGGCTTATCAATATAAATGGGTATTCCTGCTTCAATAAAGGGAAGGCTATGATAAAGGTGATTTTCAAAATCATCTCTTGCTAATAAGACTGCGTCTACAGCACCTATCATATCATGGAAGCTATTAACAATGTTAGGTATGTAAGCAAATTCAGACACCATTTCAGAATAGTTCCTACTTTGTGTCCAAATATGAGTAACATTCACCCCATCTATTGCGTCATCAAAATTCTGATGATCTCCTAGATACTTTCTTATAATTGGAAATGGGCATTTATTTAATTTTTTTTTGTTAAATCCATTAATAATCGCTGACCATGAAAAAGGATGGCCATTGCCATCAGAAAAGCCAATTATTCCAATATTTATTACTTTTTTCATGATTATAAGTCCCACTTCCTAGGATCTATTAATTCTAGATCATTACACTTGATATCTGACGGTATGGTTGGGATATTATCAGTTCGCTGATTAGAAATTTCAATCAGGTCATCTAATGATGAAATGCCTAAAACAACTTTTGCTTCTTTGATGCTTGAAAGTGCATGATTTAAACACACTTCAATTGCTGATAAATTATTTTCTGCTAACCACGACTCCCATTTCCTAAACACACGATGCCATTTCTTAAAATAAATATGGTGATTATTTGATCTTGTAATTAACAATCCCTGCAAAAATATTGACCTTATATATACTTTTATAGATTGTTTTTTTAATTCTGAAATTATTGATTGCTTGTTGAACCTGTTGTCTAATATATTTAATGGAAACTGAACGACATCGATTTTAAATTGACTGATTATTTCAATCATTGTTTCAGGTGAATAAATAGAGATGCCAATATTTTTAATTATCCTGTTAGATTTCAGAAGTTTTATAGCTTGATATATTTCTAATCCATTATCACCTAAAAGATCTCTGGGATTATGTAAATAGAGAGTATTAACACTTGATTGATTAAGTTTTTTTAAGGATCTTGTAACTTCATCATTTATCCACTTTTCAATATTTTTTATTTTTTTATTTTTTTTTGGGAGCTTTGTCAAAATTTTGTAATTTGTAAGATTAATAGTCCCAAGTATTTCTTCACATTTTTTGTAATCTATTGCTGTATCTATTTCTTTAATATTATTCTTATAACAAAATTTTAATATTTCTTTTGACTCTTTTTCGCCAATAATATTCTTATTGGTTATTCCATAGTTAGAGCCAAACTGAGCCGTTCCAAGTACTAATTTATTTTGTCTCACACTAAGTTTCATTTTGGTAATTGAATTTATATAACGAATTAAAAAAAATTAAATTTTATTAATTAGATTTATAATTTTATTTAATTCTTCATCAGTCAAGTCGGGAAATAGTGGTATACTTAAACATGAGTCATAAAAACTTTCACTTGAAGGAAATTTTTCATCTCTGCTATATCGTTCTTGATACCATGGTTGTAGGTGTATAGGTATATAATGAACTTGAGAGAAAATACCATTATCTCTCAAAAAATTGCAGGTTTTTATTCTCCATTCTTTGTCTTCACCCACATATCTAATTATATATAAATGCCAAGCTGGATCTGTGTCATTTGGTATTATAGGGCATTGAATATTATTGTTACCCTCAAACGCTTTTTGATATTCGTTAAAAATTTTTTTTCTTTTTTCGATTGTTTGGTCTATCCGCCTAAATTGTGATGTGCCAAGCGCTGATTGAATATCAGTAATCCTATAATTGTATCCTAATAATTGTTGTTGGTATAGCCATGGTGCTTTATCACAAATACCTTCATCAGTATATTTTTCTAATTTTCCATTTTTATTATTAATTTTCCATTCTTTAAAGTTGCTAGACTCTCTCTCCATCCCATGATTTGCGAACATTCGAACCCTGCGAGCTAGTTCTTCATCATTTGTAAGTACCATTCCTCCTTCTCCAGCAGTCACGGTTTTTACCGGATGAAACGAGAAGACTGCTAGATCTGCATGTTTACAATCTCCACATTTATAAACTTCATTGTTATATATATATTTACTGCCAACGGAATGAGAGGCATCTTCAATTATCTTAAAGTTATATTTTTTGGAGAGTTCTGATATTTTGGGAAGGTCTGCGGGAATACCTGCAAAATCAACAGGAATAACTACTTTAGGAGCGCCATTTTTTTTTATGTACTCCTCTAATTTTACTGGACTCATACATATACTTTGGTTGTCAATATCAACAAAATCTACTTCTGCTCCACAATAAATAATACAGTTTGATGAAGCTAAAAATGATATAGGAACGGTTACACCTATATCACCCTTTTGCAGTCCAATGGCTAAACATGCAACATGTAGACCTGATGTCGCATTTGATAGTGCAATAGCGTGCTTAGCTCCTGTAAATTCTTTTACTATATTTTCAAATTTTGTAACGGCAGGCCCGCTTGTAAGATATTCACTTTTCAGTACTCTTATTACTTCATCGATATCCTCTTGTGTGATGTGTTGCTTTCCATATGGAATCATAAATTATTTTTTGCTTATTGTTTCTTTTAATACATTATATATCTTTGTATGTGATAAACCAAAGAAATCTCTATAGTATTCCGCATCACCACCAGGTATCTTTGAATAATCACCTACAAAAAATGACTCAATTTGTGTTCGAATTTGGTTATCTATAAGGTATTTATTTAAATGAGAACTTATACTACCCGCATATACGGCCTCATCAAAACTTATTATTTTTTGATACTTGCCAATATTAAGCATTTCAATACTTTTCTTTGATAAATTACATATTGAACACAAATCTATAACATCATTTAATTTTTCTTTCTGAATGATACTCAATATTGTAGAAACAAGAAATCCAGACGATAATACTAAAATATTATTATTTTTAGTTTTATTAAAATAATTTGCGTAAACATTTAGATTTTTTTTATCATTTACTTCACATTTTTCGCTCAATGAGGATAACCTGAGATAAGTAGGCTTTTTATTTAAAAAAAAATGTTCCACAGATTTTTTTACTTCACATCTACTTGATGGACTTAAAACTGTTAAATTTGGTAGAGAACCTAGACAAGCTATGTCCTCTAGATTGTGATGAGATGGACCTAAAGCACCATAACCAAATCCGCCTCCAACACTTACTATACATACGGGTACATCATGAAGACAAATATCATTTCTAATTTGCTCTAAACATCTTAAGGTTGAGAAATTTGCAATTGAATATATGAAACATGGCTTTGATTTTGCAACACCTGCTGCAAAAGAAGCCATAAACTGCTCATTAACTCCAGTGTTTAAATATTTATCAGGAAAATTTTCTTTGAGTGGCTCTATAACCCTATAACCTACGTCACCAACCATGAAAAGAAAGTCTTGATTTCTATAATTTAGCAATTCTTCAATTAAAACTTTTCGCATTATGATTTGTATTTTCCTATAATTTCATCAATTGCTAGATGATATTCTTTTGAATTAGGTGGGCTATAATGCCATTTTGTCTGATTTTCCATAAATGAGACGCCTTTGCCTTTTACTGTTTCAGCAATAAACACGAAGGGCCTATCATGTCCACAATTTGTTTTATATATCTCAACCATCTCGTTTACTTCGTGTCCATTGCCTCTTTTGACATTCCATCCAAAAGATTCAAATTTTTCCTCTAGAGGATCAATATTTATTGTTTCAGAAACCTTCCCAAAACTTTGTTGATTATTATAATCAATTGTTATAAATAAATTATTAAGACCTAGTTTTGGAGCAACCATAATTGCTTCCCAATTTGATCCCTCTTGAATTTCCCCATCACTCAAAACAACCGATAAGAGTTCTTTTCTATTTGCAAAAGCAATACCGCACGCTACTGGTAAGCCATGACCTAATGATCCAGTTGAATGAGTAATATGTTTTATTTCATGAGAAATATGGCCTGTATACCAAGAATTATTTTGATAATATTTTTTTGGATCTATGCTTTTGTCAAAGCAAGATAATAAACCATAAAATGCTGACGCTCCATGTCCCTTAGATAAAATTATTTTTTCTAAAGTTTCTAAACTATTAACTTGGTTTTTTTCTTTTAAAAATAGTAGATTGGCAATTAGAATATCTATACAAGATAGAGCAGATCCAACATGAGAAGATTGAGCATTATATATTGAGTCAAGAATATACTTTCGAGATATAAATTGCAGTTCTTTTATTTTATTCTTCATGTTTTTTATTTATAAAATTTGCATATAAGATTTATCACTTTTCTTATATCACTATCAGATATTATTGTATTCATAGGAAGCATTAAACACTTATCATAGTATTCTTTAGTCACTGGAAATTTAGACTTTGAATTTTTAAAATAATCTCCAATCATATTAATTGTAATACCTCCCCATTGTATGAGTGTACCTACGTGATTTTGATTTAAAAAATCTCTTAATCCATCTCTATTTTCAGCTAAAATTTCGTAATTTTGAAATGTATCTTCATATTCAGTGTAAGTATCCAGATGATACATTTTTGGAAGTTTTAAAGTATCAAGATGCTTTAACCCATTATAATAAATTTCAGCAACTTTTCTTCTCCTGTAAATAGTCTTTGCAAAATCTTTTAATTGAACATTGAGAAAAGCAGCCATTAAATTGTCTAATCTTGAATTCCTTCCTATACTTTGTATCTCATTGTTTTTATTTCGCCCATGATCTCTGTGATTTTTTACCCAATTATAAAAACCTTCATTATTAGTAATTATCGCCCCTCCATCACCTGGACCACCTAGTATTTTAGCAGGATAGAAACTCAAACAACCTGCAATACCAAAGGTACCAGCTGATTTATTTTTATACTTAGATCCCAATGCTTGAGCGGAGTCCTCTAATAAAATAATATTTTTTGCATTACAAATATCAATTATCTCATCCATATTACAAGTATGACCATTAAGTTGTGTCACAAAAATTGCTTTCGTATTCTTGTTAATGTTTTCTAATATACTTTTAGGACATATTGAGCCATCCAATGTAATATCTACGGGTACTGGTTTGGCGCCAGACCTTATTATCGAACTCAAAGTTGCAATCATTGTATGACTTGACAAGATAATTTCATCTTTATTGGTAAAATTGTTGTATTCAACCATCATTTCTAATGCATCAGTTGCATTAGCAACGCCTAGGCAAAATTTACACCCTACTTGATTTGCAATATTATTTTCAAATTCTTCTAAATCATTACC
>CABYGA010000023.1 GCA_902518415.1 uncultured Pelagibacteraceae bacterium
TGAACCAATACCTATTTCTAAGACTCTACCTGATGCAGAAGGTATTACTTTTTCTCTTTGTTTTCTGAACGGTTTCATTTGCATCGCATAATTTATGAGATGAGGACAAACATATTTATCATAGAGCTTTTGCAACACTATTTAACTCCTAATTTTTTTTGAATATCACTAGATGAAGTGGTATATCTAAATGTCAATGTTTCATCTGGTTTTGCTCGCACAAAAGCCTTTTGAGATGCAAGTGCTGCCTCATGAAAGCCTGATAAGATTAGCTTGAGCTTTCCCGGGTAGTAAGAAATATCTCCAATCGCAAATACACCTGGTAAATTAGTTTCAAAATTTTCAGTATTAACTGAAATTTGCTTTTCATTAAGATTTAAGCCCCAATTATTAATTGGCCCCAATTCCATTTTAAGACCATAAAATATTAATATTTCATCACATTCAATTTCTTGAGTCTCATCAGATTTATCCTTTATCACTGCTTTTTTAATACGCGTATCTCCTGATACATCTGAAATTTGATGGTTGGTAATTAGATCAACTTTTTCCTCTTTGACTAACGCTTCCATTAAATTAACAGTGTGTTGAGCGGCTTTAAACTCGTCTCGCCTATGCACAAGAGTTATGTGAGATGCAATCTTAGAGAGCTCAACAGTCCAATCAAGTGCTGAATCACCTCCTCCAAAAATTACAATTTTTTTACCTGCATAATAGTCTTTGTTTAGTATTGAATATTCAATTCCTTTTCCTTCAAACATTGAGACACTCTCTATTGGTGGCTTTCGAGGCTCGAAAGAACCAACACCTCCAGCAATGAATATGTTTGGCGTTTCAAATACTTTATTTGCTGATGTTTTTACGATCCAAAGATCTCCTTCATTGGATATTTGGTCGATCCTTTCGTTTAAGTGAAAAGACGTATTAAAAGGTTTGATTTGCTTTTGAAGATTTTCAATAAGTGATAACCCGGTACATTCTGGCAATGCCGGTATGTCATATATTGGTTTATCAGGATACAATTCAGCGCACTGCCCGCCAATCTTATCTAAATTATCGACTACTTCACATGAAAGACCAAGTATTCCAAGTTCAAATACCGCAAATAATCCAACCGGCCCTGCGCCAACAATCAAGCAATCTGTCTTAATAGTTTCAGACATTTGTTTATCTCTAATTATATGATATTAAATAATATTATTTATTGATTATGCAATGATTTTACTACGTAGATACCTAATATATTTAATACTACTAATCCTAGTTGCTACGGGTTTCACCTATATTTCTTACAAAATCTACCCTTCAATAGGCTTTGTTAAAAATGATATATGGAGAGTATTGCCTTCTCCAGGAGATGCAAATCGTGACATCTATACTCGTGCTTTTGTCTCACAATATGGAACTTTTGCTCTTGCAAAACCAGAGGCAGCATATTTTTCAGCTTCTGTAGACATAGAAGAAAATCTTCTCAGTGGTAATTGTAGTTATAAGTTAACGGGTGAAGACATAGAGGCTAAATGGTGGGCAATTACATTGTATGACAAGGATGGTTTCCTCACTCAAAATAATGAAAAATTGTATTCATTTAATAGTGAAAATATTGATTTTAACTTTGAAGGCGGTTTCGAAATATATTTTACTAATGACGATACATTTATAGCTGAACTAAATAATAAGAATTGGTTAAGAAGTCCTGAGGAGGAGAATTTTTCTATCTCTATGCGAATATATCTTCCTGGAGAAGAATTTTTTTCTAACCTAAAAAGAATAAATCTACCGATAGTTGAGAAAATTAGGTGCCTTGATGAGTAGTTTCATAAAAAAAGTATTTATAATTATCATATTGGGCTTCATTGTTCACTTATCATTTATTTCAGTATTTCCTCAATTAAAAGCTTGGTCCATATCTAGGCAAGCAAGTGAGAATAATAATATAAACACAGCATTCCAAAGAGACTTAGCAGACTCAAACTCTACTCAAATTATAAGGCCAAGTGCAGATCTGCTTTATGGTGGCTGCGGTTATGATGTAACTTATAAACCACTTATAATTTCAACGCAGTTGCCGTCTACGTATTGGTCAGTTTCATTTTTTTCTCAGAACACAGACAACTTTGCTACAATAAATGAACTAAATGAATCTGGGGAAAATTTAAAAATTTATTTATTTGGTCCCAATTCAAAACCATCGAAAGTAAGTGATGGGTTTATAGTTGTGTCTCCATCAAATAGAGGCTTGATGTTGATGAGACAATTTATTGGCAACGGGTCGAACTTCGATGAGTTATATAATATTCAAGATACTTTGGAGTGTACATTAGAGGGGTCTTAAAATTGCTTTTCTGGCATCTTGACAACTAGTCCTTCTAATTCATCAGAAACTGTAATTTGACAACTTAATCTGCTGCTTTCTTTTACTTCAAAAGCAAAATCGAGCATATCTTCCTCTGAGTCATCTTTATTAGGAAGTTTATTAATCCATTCATCTGCTACATATACGTGGCAAGTCGCACAGGCACAAGCTCCCCCACAATCTGCATCAATACCTGGAATTTTATTTTTAATTGCCCCTTCCATAACGGTGAGGCCGTTACTGACTTCGATTTCATGCTCTTTGCCATCGAATTCGATATATTTGATCTTAGCCATTGCGCTTCTCAGAAGATTAATAAATAGTGTTATTTTATGGTTCAAATACATCAAAAAAGCACCAAAGCAAGAATTTTCTAACTTTGGCGCTTTTCGGGGGTCGGTCGAACCCCAAAACGCATGAACGTCCCATTGCGAACCGTAATTTTAGAAAATGATATTTTATGCTACAAGAATAATATTATGAATAAAAGTTATCCACATTTTACTAACCACACTTTCCACAGCAAATCCTGACTTAATCACATGATATCCAAGCCATACTTATTATTTTTAGGTGACGCAAAAGATGAATTAGCGATTAAAACAGCCGCAGGTATTAACTATTGGCGCCCAGAATGGTGTATTGGCCAAATGAGCCTACCAAATGCAAAATCAAGTCTTGGTATTAATGAGATCTCCCTAGAAGAAGCAGTAAAACGTGGGGCTAAAACATTTGTACTTGGGGTTGTTAACGCCGGGGGGAAAATGCCTGAAGGTTGGATTGATATAATTGTAAAGGCAATATCACTTGGCTTAAATATCGCTAGCGGTATGCATTCACGATTATCTTCTTTTGATGAAATATCTAAAGCTGCGATTAAGCATGGTGTTAAATTGCACGACCTTAGGTATAACAACATTAAATTCGACACAGGAAAAGGACTTAAACGAACTGGAAAGCGATTATTGACAGTCGGCACTGATTGTTCAGTTGGGAAAAAATATACAGCACTTGCCTTAGAGAAGGCTATGCTTGAAAAAAACATGAAAGTATCTTTTAAGGCAACTGGTCAAACAGGCGTATTGATTGCTGAAAATGGTATTGCCATAGATGCGATAGTATCTGATTTTATTTCTGGCGCAGTAGAATGGCTGTCTCCTGATAATGATAGAGATCATTGGGATATAATTGAGGGACAAGGCTCATTGTTTCACCCTTCATTTGCAGGAGTTTCGCTTGGACTACTTCATGGAAGTCAGCCAGACGCTTTTATAGTTTGTCATGAGCCAACTAGAACTCAAATGAGAGGTGTCGAAGCTGCTCTGCCCAGTATAGGCGATGTGATAGAACAAACAGTTCAGTGCGGTAAATTAACTAATAAAAATATTCACTGCATTGGTATTGCTCTTAATACCTCTAATATGAAAAATAATATGAGTGACATAAAAAAAGAAATTTCATCCCAATATCAGCTACCTTGTATAGATCCAATAACTGACAACTTGGATCCTTTCATTGATCTTTTAGAAAAATATAAATGATTAAACTTGATATTTCTCATTTATCTTGGCAATTAAATAAGTCTTTTAATATTTCCAGGGGATCAAAAAATACTGCTGAAACAATTGAGGTAAAGCTTACTGAAAATAAATTTACTGGAATAGGAGAATGCGTTCCCTATGGACGATATAATGAGACTTTGGAAAGTGTTCAAAAACAAATACTAGAGTTGAAAGATGGTATTGAAAATTCAGAAATTAACAAAAAAAATCTTGATCAATTTATCAATAATGGAGCTGCAAGGAATGCTATTGATTGCGCTCTGTGGGATTTAGAAAGTAAAAAAAAGAAAGAAACTGTATGGTCAATGCTTGATATTCAAAAGCCTCAAGAAATTCCAAGCAGTTACACAGTTGTATTGAATGATCCAGACAAAATGATTGAAGATATTTATGGCCATAGAGAATTCCCTACAATAAAAATTAAAGTAGATAATAAAAATTTAGACAGAATTCTTACTAACGCAAGAGAGAGTTTGCCCAATACAACAATTATAGTTGACGCTAATGAGTCATTTGAAGTGGATGATTTAAATAAAAATATTGATCTTTTTGTAAAAACAAAGATTGATCTGTTAGAACAACCTCTGATATCGACTAATGATGATAAATTGTTGAATATCAATTATCCTATCTCTATTTGCGCAGATGAGTCTTTTCACGACAGTTCTGATTTAGATAAAATTTCTGCAAAGTATGACACTATAAATATTAAATTAGACAAAACCGGTGGTTTGACTGAGGCCTTGAAGATTCAAAAAAAAGCAAAAGAAAAAGGATTGAAGGTTATGCTTGGCTGCATGGTATCTAGCTCAGTTTCAATGATGCAAATACTGCCTTTATATAAAAATGCAGATTTTATAGATCTTGATGGTCCCTGCTTTCTAAGTGAGGATAGAAAAAATGGAATAGTTTATTCCAATGGGATGATGAAACTAGGTGAAGAACTCTGTTGGGGTTAGAAATTATTTTTCAGCTTTAGGGGTGAAGATTTTTTTTCCGTTATATGTGCCTGTAGTCATGTCAACATGATGCGGTAAACGCATTTCACCAGATTCTTTATCTTCAATAAAGTTTTTACCTTTTAATCTTAAATGAGATCTTCTCATTCCTCTTCTTGAATTTGATATCTTACTCTTGGGTACAGCCATTTCTAAAAAATTCCTTATAATTTAGTTGGGTTAGGTTCATCTCCATAAACTATGTTAGGATCAAAAACTTTCTTTGTTGTTTTAAACCTTAGACCCGGTTTATTTTTTGTATCTTCTAAGTCAATTTCTCTATAAAAACAAGACTTATAACCAACGTGACAGCTGGCGCCATTTTCACCAATGTCGACCATCATACAGAGGGAGTCTTGGTCATCATCTATTAATATTTCTTTGATTTTTTGAACATAGCCACTTTTCGCACCTTTGTGCCATATTGCCTTTCTACTCCTGCTATAATAGTGAGCCTCTTTAGTCTCAATTGATTTAGTTAGAGATTCTTCATTCATATACCCAGTCATCAAGATCTCTTTTGTTTGGCTATCTAAAGTAGTCACTACAATGAGCCCGTTTTCGTCAAATTTTGGCGCAAGATTATCGCTTTCTTCTACCTGAGCTACTGATGTACGTTTTTTAAACATAGTTTTAACTTGTAAAATAATAGAAGGTCGGTTTAACTTAAAACTTATAAATTTACAAATAAATATGGGTAGAAAAAATTTAAATGGAGCAAAGACATGGCTTTTTCCTCCTTATTTATTGATAATTTCATTACTCACTTCTTGTATCCTTGAAGTGTTTATTCAGCCGACACCTCTACTTAGTGGTGGTCATTTTCAGTTATTACTTGGCTTACTCATTATTGCTTTAGCACTGGTCACTGTTTTCTATACTTTAAAAATTTTTCTTTCAAATGAGGAAAACCCACATCCTAAATCAGTGCAAAATCAGATATTTGTTGGAGCTACATTTAAATACTCTCGTAATCCAGTTTATCTAGCTATGATCATGATTCTTATAGGCTGCAGTTTGGCATTTAATTCACAGTGGTATATGATCGCTGCATTAATTGCCTTTGTTCTTCTTCACTATGGAGTAATCATTCCTGAAGAAAAATATCTTGAAAAAGAATTTGGAAAAGTTTATCTAGACTATAAGAAGTCAGTTAGAAGATGGCTTTGAATTAATTTCTAAAATTACTATGTATAATTTGCTCAAGGGAACATGGGCTCTTTTTTTTGGAGTTGGCATGATGATGCTTGCCAATGGACTTCAAGGAAGCCTTATTGGAGTAAGAGCATCAATTGAAGGATACTCTGCCCTTTCTGCTGGTATAATCTTAACTGGCTATTATGCGGGTTTTTTAAGTGGTGCTTTAATTATTCCTCATCGCATAAGAAAAGTTGGACATGTAAGAATGTTCGCTGCTTTAGCTTCAATTGCATCAATATCTATTCTGTTTCACTCAATTCACGTAAGTTTTCTAGGATGGTTTTTAATGAGATTCATTTCTGGAATGTGTTTTGTTGGCATGTATACAGTGGCAGAAAGTTGGATTAATGATTTATCTGAAAATGAAAATCGAGGACAGGCCTTGTCTGTTTACATGATGGTAAGTATGGCGGGAAGTGCTTTAGGGCAACTTTTTTTAAATATTGCTGATCCAGAAACAGCTTCACTATTCATGTTGGTTTCAATCCTTATTTCAATTTCATTAGTACCTATTTTGGTAGTTGTTAGTAAGCAGCCAGACTTTAGTGTCATTGAATTCTTATCAATTAAAGAATTATATAAAGCTTCACCATTAGGAGTGGTGGCAGCAATGCTTACTGGCCTTGCTCATGGAGCGCTATGGGGAATCGGCACTATTTATGGAATTACAAGTGGTTTGACAGTTCAACAAGTATCCATATTTATGTTTACCTTTATCATTGGCGGTGCAATAAACCAATATCTTGTTGGATACCTCTCAGATAAATACGATAGAAGAACTATTATAGTAATTGTATCATTGTTAGCAGGACTGTTGGCTGTACTCGCAGTAATTTTTGGCAACAGTTTTTTCTTTTTAATATCTATCACTTTTATTTTTGGTGGTTTGACTGTTCCTCTTTATCCACTTGCTATTGCTCATACTAATGACTTTCTTTCAAAAAAAAAAATGGTTGCCGCAAGCTCAGGTCTTCAGCTAGCAGGCGGTATCGGCCTTACGCTTGGACCAATTCTAGCCGGGTTGGCAATTGACTTAATAGGAGCAAATGGTTTTTGGATTTATCTATTTCTAACTCATTCTAGCTTAGGTTTATTTGGTCTATACAGAATGTCTGTTCGAACAGCAGTACCACTTGATGAGCAAGGAAATACTGTGTTAATGAGTAGTCGTGCAGCCCCTACTTCCATGGAGCTTTATCCTGACGCAGAAGAATACCTTGAAGATTAATTATTGATGATAATTAGTATTTTTTTATTTTAATCTTATTGTAGTATTCGTTTATGGAAATTCTAAGGACACCAGAGGAATGCTTCAATAATCTAGAAGATTATAATTTTAACGAAAATTACATTACGATTACGATAGCTGATAATCTTAGTGCCAGAATGCACTATGTTGATGAGAACAGTGATAGTGATGAAACAATATTACTACTTCATGGTGAGCCAACATGGTCATATCTTTACAGAAAAATGATTCCCATTTTGGAAAAAAGTGGAAAACGTATAATTGCACCTGATTTAATTGGTTTTGGTAAATCAGATAAGATTATAGAAAAGCAGGAATATACTTACGAAAGACATGTAGTGTGGACATCTGAAATTATCAGTCAGTTAGGCTTAAAAAATATTACTCTTTTTGCCCAAGATTGGGGAGGACTTATTGGTTTAAGAATGGTTGCCAATCATCCCGAATTATTTGATGGACTCGTTCTATCAAATACGTGGCTTCCCATTGGTAAAGGATCTTCAGAGGGGTTTGATGCTTGGAAAAAATATAGTCAGACTGTAGAAAAATTTAATTCTGGAAGAATTGTGTATGGAGGCACAGTCAACAAAATATCTGATAAAGCAGTTGAGGCCTACAATGCTCCCTTTCCAGGAGAGGATTACTTGGCGTGCGCAAGACAATTCCCAACTCTTGTACCCATGGATCCAGATGCTCCAAGTGTTCCTGAAAATATAGAGGCTTGGAAAATTTTGAAAGAATTCAATAAGCCAACAGTAACAATATTCGGAACTGAAGATAAAGTCTCTGCTGGTGGTGAGAAAATATTTCAAAAATTAATCCCAGGTTGTGAAGGAATGAATCATAAATTAATTCATGGTGGTCATTTTATACAAGAAGATCAGCCAGAAGAGTTAGCTGAAGCTATAATTAATCTTTATAAGTAATTTACTTTTTAGAAACAAACGTCACCCATTCATCAATGTTTCTTCTCTTGGTCTGATAATTATTTATTGGCGCAGATATTTCTTTATATCCAATTGCCATACCACAGAACAACATAAGATCAGCTTCAGCATTGACAAACTCTGAAACTAATTTTTGCTTTAACGACCACGACTCTTGAGCGCAAGTATCGATACCCTCCTCTTGCGCTAATAACATAAATGTTTGTAAAAACATGCCTAAATCTGACCATTGAGGTTGATTCATCTGACGATCTATAAAGCAAAAAAGTGCCGCAGGAGCTCCAAAAAAGTTAAAATTTTCAAGCATCTGATTATATCTTGCTTCTTTGTCTTCGCGTTCAATGCCTATTGAGCCGTAAAGCTGTTCACCCACCTGAAATCTTGACGTCCTGTATGGCTCCTTAAGCTTTGATGGATAGATCGGGTACTCAGGATGATCTATGCCTTTCCAATCTTTTTGAAAAGAAAGAAAGTCATTCATTGTTTGCCCATTTAGAATATAAATCTTCCAAGGCTGTAAGTTACCTCCGGACGGTGATCGGCCTGATTTTTCTAAAATTCTTATAATTATTTCATCATTTACGGGCTTATCAATAAATGATCTTATCGATTTTCGATTTTCAACAGCCTCAGAGACACTAATCATACTTTAATTTTTACTCGCTTACGTTCCTGAATTTTTTTTTTATTCTGAATTTTATGTGGTTTATATTTTGTAGTCCTCAACTCTCTTGCTATTGGATTGCTTTTGAGTCTTCTTTTTTCAACCATACCTAGGATAGTATACTACCCCCATCCACCATTATTGTCTGTCCAGTAACAAATTTACTATGATCACTGGCCAAATATAAAATTGTCCCATAAATGTCATCTACTTCTAATGTTTTTTGAAGTATTTGCCCTTTTGAAATAACTTCAAATCCTCTTTCAGCTTTTTCTCCTAAGAACTCTTTTGCTGACTCTGTCTTTACCATAGAAGGAGCAACTGCATTCACTCGAATGTTGTCTTTACCCATTTCCCTTGCCATTACACGAGTAAGTCCGATTACCGCTGCTTTTGAAGTTGCATAGTCTGCGGCATAAGGCATTCCGTATTTTGCAGCTAGTGAGGCTATATTGATTATTGATCCATTTTTATTTTCTCTCATAACTGGAGAAACTGCACGGCAACAATTCCATAAGCCTTTCACATTTACATTCATGGCTCTATCCCATTGTTCAGGATCAATATCTTCAAACCTAGAGCTTTTAAGCGCTCCATATAATGCTGCATTATTGACAAGAACATCAATTTTCCCAAATTTTTCAACAGCACTACTGACCAGCTTGCCACAAGAATCAAATTTTGTAACGTCCAGATTAAGGCTAAGGTAATCATTTGTTATTTCAGACACTTTCGCTTCAGTTTCACTGCAGTCATTAATATCTGCGAAGACAACTTGAGCTCCCTCTTTAGCCAGCTCAATAATATACTTCTGACCTAAAC
>CABYGA010000024.1 GCA_902518415.1 uncultured Pelagibacteraceae bacterium
CTCACACGCTTCACAGCGTCCACCTTTTACATTGAAAGAAAATCGACCAGGTTTGTAGCCTCTCGCCTTAGACTCAGGTAAACCTGTGAACCAATCTCTAATGAATGTAAAAGCACCGGTATAAGTAGCTGGGTTAGATCTTGGTGTTCTTCCAATAGGTGATTGGTCAATGTCTATTACTTTATCTAATTCGCTAAGACCTTTTATTTCTTTATGCTTAGCAACTGTGTGCCGTGATCCATTCAGACTTTGAGCAATTGATTTATACAATGTATTTATTGTAAGAGTTGATTTTCCACTTCCAGATACTCCAGTAATGCATGTAAGTGTGCCCAGAGGTATTTCACAGCTTACATTTTTTAGATTGTTCCCACTAGCATCCACGATTTGTATATATTTTTCTTCTAGGGCAGTTCTACGTTTTTTTGGTATTTCAATTTTAAGTTTTCCCGATAAATACTGACCGGTGATACTATTTTTATTTTTCTTGATTTGTTTTACATCACCTTCAGCTACAACTTTTCCTCCATTAACACCAGCTGCTGGACCAAGGTCAACAATATGATCAGCTGTTGTGATTGCCTCTTCGTCGTGCTCTACAACAATTACTGTATTTCCAAGATCTCGAAGTCTTTTAAGAGTTTTGATTAATCTTTCATTGTCTCTCTGGTGAAGTCCAATAGAGGGCTCATCTAATACATACAGTACGCCGGTTAATCCAGACCCTATTTGAGAAGCCAGTCTAATTCTTTGCGACTCCCCACCTGACAAGCTGCCAGATCCTCGTGAAAGAGTTAGGTATTCAAGGCCAACATTATTTAAGAATAATATTCTCTCATTCAATTCTTTTAGAATTCGGTAGGCAATTTCTTTTTCTTTTTTTGTTAATTTCTTCTCAAGCTTCCCAAACCACAATAGCAATTCTTTTATTGATTTATCACAGACTTCACCAATATGAAGTTTATCAATTTTTACAGCAAGGGCTTCTTCTTTTAGCCTAAATCCTGAACAAGGTTCACATTTCACTTCGCCCTGATATTTCTCAATTCTTCCTCGCATCCAATCACTTTCAGTTTCAAGAAACCTTCTTTCAAGATTATTTATGACACCCTCAAAAGATCTTTCATACTCATATCCATCGTCATAAGTAAACTTAAGTTCTGTATCACCTGACCCATAGAGAACAATATTTTGAATTTTTTTACCAAGATTTTTCCATGGTGTATTAAGTGAGAATTTGTATTTTCTAGATACAGTTTCAAGAATATTTCGAAAATAACCATATTTTGAAACTGGCCAGGGAGCTAAAGCATCCTCATTGATTGACAAGTTTTTATTGGGGACAACAAGATTTGGATCGATTGAAAGATCTGTTCCAATTCCATCGCATTCAGCACAAGCACCAAAGGGATTATTAAATGAAAAAAGTCTTGGCTCAATTTCATCTATAGTAAAACCAGAAACAGGGCATGCAAATTTTGATGAGAAAAGATCCTGGTTAGGTTTCTCAGATTTTTCATTAACGTCCTCAATAATAACCAGACCATCAGATAGATTTAAAGCAGTCTCAACACTATCCGCCAACCTGTTTCCAATGTCATCGCTTAGAACAATTCTATCCACAACAACTTCAATGTTATGTTTCTTTTTTTTGTCGAGGTTTGGAAGCGAGTCAAACTCATATATTTCTCCATCTATTTTAACTCTTTGAAATCCTTTTTTTTGCAGTTCTTGCAATTCTTTACGATATTCACCTTTTCTACCTCTAATAATTGGCGATAAAATTAAAAATCTTGAACCAATTTTTCTATTCTTAATTTGATCTACAATTTGAGTAACTGTTTGACTTTTAATTGGAAGTCCAGTTGCAGGTGAATAGGGCACCCCAATACGTGCAAATAATAATCTTAAGTAATCATAAACCTCTGTAACAGTTCCCACTGTAGATCTCGGGTTTTTAGAGGTTGTTTTTTGCTCGATTGAAATAGCAGGACTCAGTCCTTCAATCAAATCAACATTAGGTTTTTGCATCATTTGAAGGAATTGTCTTGCATAAGCTGAGAGACTTTCGACGTATCTTCGTTGACCTTCTGCATAAATCGTATCGAAAGCTAATGATGATTTACCTGAACCAGAAAGGCCTGTGATAATAGTAAGTTTTTCTCTAGGTATTTTTACATTAATATTTTTGAGATTGTGCTCTCTTGCTCCCTGAACTGAAATATTTTTGTTCATATTCTTCAATTAATCCTAATGGTCACTATTTAAAGATATTCTGTGAATAAAGTTATAGAATAGCCTTTTTTTATATACACTTACTTATTAACTAGTTAAATTAGTTTTTATGGCTTCCAGTCTTAACAAAGTAATGCTTATTGGCAACATAGGAGCAGATCCTGTAATTAGGCAAACACAGGATGGCAAAAGATTGGCGCAATTAAGTCTAGCTACATCTGAGTCTTGGAAAGATAAGTCAACTGGTGAGAAAAAAGAAAAAACTAGCTGGCATAGAATAGTTATATTTAACGATGGTTTAGCGGGTGTTGTTGAGAGTTATGTTAAGAAAGGCTCAAAGTTGTATATAGAGGGGCAATTACAGACTAGAAAATTCACAGATCAAAACGGTAATGAAAAATATACGACAGAAGTAATTTTGGGCAACTACAATGGCACATTAACCATGTTAGATTCTCGTGGTTCAGGCAGTTCTGAATCAATTTCTGATATGTCTTCTGACATGAATCAAGAGGCTATAGATTCATCCCCAGCAGACATTGATATCGACGATGAGATCCCTTTTTAAGAAGAATTTTTAATTCGAAAAACATACATTTTTCTGCTATAATTTCATATATTTTTATAACAATTTAATGGCTATTTTTCCTAGTTTTCTAGGGAATTTATCCTTCCTGTAGGTTTTAAATTTGAGTGATTCTAAAGATCAAAATGAAGATCTGAAAACGCCTAAAGAGCAATCAATTATACCCATACTAATTGATACAGAAATGCAGAATTCATATCTGGATTATGCAATGAGTGTGATTGTCAGCAGGGCATTACCTGATGTTAGAGACGGACTGAAGCCTGTTCATCGCAGAATATTATATGCCATGCATGAGTCAGGCTATGAATGGAATAAGCAACACAGAAAAAGTGCAAGAGTAGTAGGAGACGTAATCGGTAAATATCACCCTCATGGAGATCAGGCAGTCTACGATGCACTTGTAAGACTAGCTCAGGATTTTTCTATGAGCGCTACACTTATTGATGGTCAAGGTAACTTTGGCTCAATGGATGGAGATAAAGCAGCGGCAATGCGTTACACAGAAGTGCGCATGGCAAAGATCTCAAGTTTTCTTTTAGAAGACATTGAAAAAAATACAGTAGAGTTCAGGCCTAATTATGATGAGACAGAGAGTGAGCCAACAGTTCTACCTGCAAAGTATCCTAATTTATTAGTTAATGGAGCTGGGGGTATAGCTGTAGGCATGGCTACAAATATCTTGCCTCATAATTTAGGAGAGGTTGTTGACGCATGTAAGGCATTTTTAGAAGACGATCAAATTTCCTTTGAAAAAATAAATCAAATCATTAAGGGGCCAGATTTCCCAACTGGTGGAACGATAATAGGAACCAGTGGCATCAAAGCTTCTCAATCTACAGGAAGAGGTTCTATCGTAGTTCAGGCCAAGTCAATGATTGAAGAGTTTAAAAATGACCGTGAAGCTATTATTTTCACTGAAATTCCTTATCAAGTTAATAAATCAGTCTTATTAGAAAAAATTGCTGAATTAGTACGAGACAAAAAGATAGAAGGCATTAGTGATTTGAGAGATGAGTCAGATCGTCAAGGTGTTCGAGTTGTTGTTGAATTAAAAAAAGGTGTCATCGCTCAGGTTATACTTAATAAACTTTATAAGTTTACTTCATTGCAGAGTTCTTATGGGGTTAATTCTTTAGCCTTAACAAACGGTAAGCCAAAACTAATGAACATAAAAGAGTTCATTCATCATTTTGTACAGTTTAGGAAAGAGATTATTTCAAATAGGACAAGATATGATTTATCAAAAGCTAGAGATCGCGCTCATACTTTAATCGGGCTTGCAATAGCAGTAGCAAATGTTGACAGTGTTATAGATATAATAAAATCTTCAAAAGATCCAAATGAGGCTAAGACGTCTTTACTGAAAACTAAATGGAAGACAAAGGATATAATCGATCTACTCAAAATTGTAGACGACCCTAGACAGGTGAAAAATGATAAAGAGGTTTATCTCACAGAGGAGCAGGCTAAAGCAATCTTAGAATTAAGGCTTCAACGCCTCACTGCACTTGGAAAAGATGAGATAAAAGTTGAATTATCAGAATTATCAAAAAAAATTGGCTATTTCTTATCTGTACTCAAAGATAACAGCGTATTGAAAAAGGTAATTAATGACGAATTAGATTCAATTAAAGAACAATTTAATGTTCCACGTCGTACAGAAATAAATGAAGGCGAAGTATCCGAACTCGATCAAGAAGATTTAGTGCAACGAAGCGATATGGTTGTAAGTGTGACTAACTCTGGCTACATAAAAAGAGTCCCATTAAATATGTACAGAGCACAGAAAAGAGGCGGTAAGGGTAGAGCTGGCATGAAGACAAATGATGAAGATTTTGTGACTCAAGTTTTTACAGCAAGTACCCATGACAACATGCTCTTTTTTACTTCTAGTGGAATAGCATTCAAGCTCAAAACTTGGAAAATACCAGAATCTTCTCCTCAAGCAAAAGGCAAAGCAATTGTAAATCTATTGAACCTTAAAGAAAAAGATAGGCTTTCAAGTATACTTGTTTTACCAGAAATGAAAATGGATGAAGAAAGTGATTTTCTTGTCTTCGCTACAGCAGACGGAAGCATTAGAAAAAATAGTCTAGAAGATTTTAAACGCATACAAGCAAATGGTAAAATTGCGATGAAGCTTGCTGGCGACAATAGCATAGTTGGAGTAAAACTATGTACCAATGATGATGATATACTTCTTACAACAAAATTTGGAAAATGCATTAGGACACCTGTTGAAAAACTTAGAACTACAAAAAGCAGGACGTCAATGGGTGTAAGAGGGATTAAGTTAGTCAAGGGAGATGAAATTATTTCTATTTCAGTTATTTCGCACACAGATACTACTTCCGGTGAGTCCAAAGCTTTTTTGAAAATGCGTTCTAAAGAAAAAGATAATGATGATCATATCGATAGTGACGACAGTGATAGTGATGCTTCTGAAGTGGAAGTAAAGTTGAGCAATGAACGATACGATGAAATGAAGGCTAAAGAACAGTTTATTTTAACGCTCACAGAAAACGGTTTTGGAAAACGCTCTTCTTCATATCAATTTAGAATATCAAACAGGGGTGGATCAGGTATTATGTGTATCGCTACATCTGATAGAAACGGAAATGTCCTGGCATCTTTCCCTGTTAACGATGACGATGACATAATGCTAATTACTAAATCTGGACAAGTTATTCGCTGTCCCGTTAAAGACGTTAGGGTAGCAGGAAGAAATACGCAGGGTGTTAGCATATTTAAAACTAATGATAATGAAAAAGTTGTTTCAGCATCGAGAGTTGAGATAGATAATTAATAAATTACTAGAGCTAAAATAATATTCGATATATAGTCCAGTCATGAACAGAACCGGCATATACCCTGGAAGTTTTGACCCTATTCACAAGGGACATATAGATATCATTAATAGAGCCACAAAGCTTGTGGATAAGCTTTATATTGCAGTTGCGGATAGCCCGCATAAAAAACCTTTATTCAATTTAGATGAAAGAAAAGAAATGATTGATGAGGAATTTTCTAGCAATAGTATTATTGAAGTAATTGCATTTGATAATCTTTTGATTGATCTTGCTAATTCATTAAATGCTGAAATTCTTATTAGAGGTTTAAGAGTAGTTTCAGATTTCGAATATGAATTTCAAATGCTAGGCATGAATAGACAACTTGATTCAAAGATTGAAACAGTTTTTTTAATGGCTGATGCACAGCGACAATCCATTTCGTCAAACTTTGTAAAAGAAATTGCGCGCTTAGGTGGAGATATTAGCAATTTTACTAATAAGTTTGTAGAGAGCAAACTTAAAGATAAATATAAGTAAGAATGAATTTCATAAAGATTATTTTTTCTTTATTTTTTTTAATAACAGCAGTTAATGCAGAAGGAGAATACATGTCTAAAGATCCTGAAAATACTATTCAGATTGAACTAACAAGCGGGAACGTAATAATAGAGTTAATGCCAGACATTGCACCCAACCATTCAACAAGGATTAAAGAACTTGCAAGAGAAGGTTTTTACGATGGAGTTCCCTTTCATAGGGTAATTGAAGGTTTTATGGCACAAACAGGTGATGGAGAAAATAGAAATGGAACAGGCGGTTCTGATAAACCTGATTTAAAAAATGAATTTAGCAATACTTCTCATTTAAGAGGTACTGTTTCAATGGCAAGAACTGCTGATCCAGACTCTGCTAACAGCCAATTTTTTATTTGCTTTGATGCGGCTCCTCACTTAGATGGACAATACACTGTATTCGGGCAAGTAATTGAAGGAATGGAGTTTGTTGATGGCTTGAAAAGAGGTGCGCCTGGATCTGGGACCGTAGATGATCCTGATGAAATGGTTTCAGTAAAGGTTCTTGCTGATCTTTGAGCAATGAAACTGAGTCATTATGACTTTGATCTACCTGATGAGTTGATTGCGGATAGGCCTTGCAGTCCTAGACAAGAGTCGAAGATGCTTGTTTGCAATCATCCATATATTGATACAAGTTTCTCTAATTTTTTAGACTATGTTGGGAAAAAGGACCTAGTTGTCATAAATAATACTAGAGTTATTCCCATACTTCTCAAAGGGCAAAGCAATGGAGTAAATTTTCTTATAACATTGCATAAAAATATAGGAGACACGAAGTGGTTTGCATTTGCAAAACCAGGAAAAAAAATAATCGTTGGACAAAACATTCAATTTAATAAAAACATCACATGTACTGTTACTGAAAAACTTACATATGGAGAAATTGAAGTAGAATTTGTTTGTTCAAAGAAAGAATTTGACAAATTTATAGAAGATGAGGGAAACATGCCCTTACCACCCTATATACAAAAAAAAAGACAAAGTGACTCTAAGGATTTCAATGATTATCAAACTGTCTATGCAACTGAAAAGGGCTCAATTGCAGCTCCAACTGCAGGACTTCATTTCAATGAGGCTATGATTAATCATCTTAAAAAAAACAATCAATTAATTGAAGTAACACTTCATGTAGGGGCGGGTACATTCTTGCCCATAAGGAATGATGATTTAAGTTTGCATAAAATGCATTCAGAACATGGAACAATTAGCCAAAAAAGTGCTGATCGAATAAGAGAATGTAAATTAAATGGAGGAAAGATAATATCTGTAGGTACCACAACATTAAGACTCTTAGAAAGCGCAGTTATAAATAGGAAAATTAATAAATTTATGGGAGAAACGGATATATTTATTAAACCAGGCTATAAATTTGAAGTTGTAGATATATTATTAACAAATTTTCATTTACCTAAATCAACATTGTTATTGCTTATTTCTGCATTTAGTGGAACTGAAGAGATAAAAAATTTGTACAAACACGCAATAAAAAATAACTATCGTTTTTTTTCATATGGAGACGTAAGTTTACTATATAAAAATGACTGATTTTCAGATTACTCATAAAGATGGAAATGCCCGTAGAGCTAAACTCAATACAAAAAATGGCGTTATTAATACCCCTGCGTTCATGCCCGTTGGAACTGCGGCAACAGTAAAAGCTGTATTCACAAAAGATTTACACGAAACGAACTCAGAAATAATATTAGGAAATACGTATCACTTAATGTTGAGACCTGGATCTGCTCAAATAAAAGAATTTGGAGGTCTTCATAAATTTATGAATTGGAATAAACCTATTTTAACTGATTCTGGTGGTTATCAAGTATACTCATTGTCAAATCTTAGAAAGTTGTCAGAAGAGGGCGTTGAGTTCTCATCACACATTGATGGCACAAAAGTATTTGTCTCGCCGGAAAAATCTATTGAGATACAAACTGATTTAAACTCAGATATAGTTATGGCATTTGACGAGTGCACTCCTTATCCAGCAGAGTATGATGAAGCAAAAAAATCAATGGAATTGTCAATGAGGTGGGCCAGCAGGTGTAAGACGTATTTTAAAGATCACAATACGAATAAATTGTTTGGTATTGTGCAAGGAAGTACTTATGAAGACCTCAGATATCAGTCTGCTAGTTTATTAAGTGATATCGGATATGACGGTTACGCAGTAGGAGGTTTGGCTGTTGGAGAAACTCAAACTCAAATGTTTGACGTGCTCGATTATACTGTTTCAAAGCTCCCGATCGAAAAACCTCATTATTTAATGGGTGTAGGTAAACCTGATGATATTATTGGAAGTGTTGCTCGTGGAATTGACATGTTTGATTGTGTATTGCCTACACGCAATGGACGAAATGGACAAGCTTTTACAAAGTCAGGACCAATTAATATAAGAAATGCTAAATATAAAAGTTTAGATGAGTCAATTGATCCAGAAAGCAACAATCCAATTTGTAGAGATTACTCTGCTGGCTATATTCATCATTTGTTTAATGCAAAAGAAATGTTAGGAGGCATGCTCTTATCTTTACATAATATATATTTTTACCAAGAAATGATGAGCAATATAAGAACTTCAATTGAAAATAATGAATTTAAAAAATTTAGAGATAATTTTTTATCTAAATACTTAGATTAAGTTATTTACCTTTGAATTTTGCTTTCTGTTTTTGGATAAATGACATTACACCGATTTTGCTATCCTCAGTTTTTCCAGCAATAGTTTGTGCTTTGCTTTCAGCTGAAATCTGCTCTTCAAATGTATTTGCAAAGCTATCCCAATATAGTTGTTTCATTAATCCTAGTGCAACCGTCGGTCCTTCTGCAAGATTAGTTGCAGCATCCATTACGGTCGGCATCAGCTTATCGTCTTCAACAACATGATTTATTAGTCCCCAATCAAGCGCTTTATCAGCTGTAACTTTCTCACCAATTAATGAAAATTCTAATGCACGGGCCATACCAATTTTTCTTGGTATCACAAAAGTAGAGCTGGCATCTGCTACTAGGCCAATAAATTTAAATGCTTGATAAAAATACGAAGACTTGGCCGCATAAACTATGTCTCCAAAAATACCAAGGGAGCATCCCGCGCCTGCAGCTACTCCATTCACAGCTGTGATGAGCGGTATTTCTAAATTTTTAAGATCAATTAAAAAAGGATGATAATGTTCTTCTAAGGCTTTACCTGGGTCAATGTCATCAAAACTAGATTGTCCAGCTCCTTCAATAAGATTTGCTCCGGCGCAAAACCCTCTTCCAGCACCAGTAATGACAAGACACCGTGTTTCCAATTCATTATTTATGATCATTTTGACGTAACGATGAAGCTCTGAAATCATCTCCAATGAGAGTGCATTTAGACGGTCAGGGTCAT
>CABYGA010000025.1 GCA_902518415.1 uncultured Pelagibacteraceae bacterium
TGCCGCAAAAAAGGAATCCAGACGGCGCAGAGCTTATAAGAGCCAAAGCTTCTATTGCAATAGGCAATCTTTCGTCAATGCTAAATCTAATGAAGTCACTGCCTCTGACTTACAGTAAAGATCTTCAAGAAGACAAAATCTTAGTTACATCAACGAGTGAGACGTTGCATATTTGTCTAGATTGTATGAATGAAATCATTGACACATTAGAAATTAACAAAAAGTCTGCGGAGAAGATTATCTCCAAAACCTACATAAATGCTACTGAATTAGCAGATTGGCTTGTAATTAAGCTAAATTATACTTTCAGAGATGCACATAGTCTTACTGGAAAAATTGTAAATTTTGCTGAAAAAAAGAAATTATTCTTAAAAGATATTACACTTCGTGATTATAAATCATTTGATCAAAATATTGATAAATCTTTATATGATTTCCTTAGTATAAAAAAAGGTGTTAATAATAAACAGAGTTACGGTGGCACTGCTATAAGTCAAATAAAAAAAATGATTGCCATTGCGCGTAAGGAGATCAGAAATGAGAAGTATTAGTATTTTGATACTACTAATTTTTATATGTGGTTGTGGCAAGAAAGGTTCACTTGAGTACCCTCCAGTTGAGACAGGATATTTATATCAATTTTCAACTGTCAAGGTGTAGTTATGTCAGAACTGAAATATGAAAATAATATTCTTAGATTTGGGAATATTAGTATAGATAAAATCTCTGAAAAACACCAAACACCATTTTATTGTTACAGTAAAAGTGTACTCACTAATAACTATAATAATTTTAATAATATATTTTCAGATCTCGATTATAAAATTTGTTTTTCTTTAAAATCAAATTCTAATCTCTCACTGTTAAGAATCTTGGCCTCATTAGGTGCTGGTGCTGATGTGGTATCTGAATGGGAATTTAAAAAGGCAATTGAAGCAGGAATACCACCTCAAAGAATAGTATTTTCTGGAATTGGAAAAAACGAAAATGAAATTAAGCATGCAATTGCAAATGATTGCTTTCAAATTAATGTAGAGTCTTTAGCTGAGTTAAAAAAAATTAATCAGATAGCTGAAGAAATTGGTAAAGTTCAAAATATTGGGATTAGGATAAATCCTGATGTACAATCTGATACGCATGAAAAAATAACAACTGGGAGTCTTGAAAATAAATTTGGAATATCTGTAAATGAAACTTTAGAGATATTTAATAAAACTAATGAATTTTCCTCTCTTTCAATTACAGCTGTTGCATTTCATATAGGCAGTAATATAAAAGATTTAAGTCCATTTAAAAATTCTTTTGAAGTTGCTAAAAACTTAATTGATAAAATACAATTGAATTACAACTCACTGAAAACTATTGATGTTGGCGGAGGAATAAGTCCCGAAGAAAGAAATTTTAGCTTTAAAGATTATTACGATATGCTTATTTCATATTTTGATAAAGAAAGATTTAATTTTATCTTTGAGCCTGGGAGATTAATTGCAGCTGATGCAGGAATACTTGTTTCAAAAGTTCTTTATACTAAAATAAGTGAAGGAAAAAAATTTATTATAATTGATGCAGGTATGAATGATATGATGAGGCCTGCTTTATATGATGCACAGCATGAAATTTTAACTTCAAAATTAAATGATTCAGATCACAACATTGATACAGAAATAGTTGGACCAATATGTGAGTCTTCTGACAAATTTATGAGGACTACTAAATTTGCTAATATAGAAGAAGGAGATAATGTAGTTATTAAAAATGTTGGAGCCTATGGATCAACAATGAGTTCAAATTATAATGCTAGACCATTTATTGAAGAATTATTAATTGATAAAGAGGAAATTCAAATAATAAGAAAAAAACAATCATTTGATGACTTTATAAAGAATGAACTTTAATTATCAAATAATTCAGCTATTTGATTTACTGCCATCCCAATAAAGTTATTTATTGATTGACTTACAGCAAAAGCATCAATTTCGATATTATCAATTATTAAATTCCCAAAGATAAATATAACGGGCAAAATCAAAACCAAAAATGGAAGTGGTATATTTTTCTGTTTTTTGTAGACAACCGGTAGGTTTTGATCTGAAAGACTCTCTCTTATAATTTTTTCATTACTAATCTCATTTATTAGTAGTTTCTTCTCAGCTTCATATGCTTTATTTTCAAAATACCATGAATGATTGCACCTAGTGCACTTAACTTGCCGGCCACGACCGACGTCATCGATATTTACTACATAACGAGCTGAACACGAGGGGCATGAAATAATCATAAAATATGTTAGTTTGTATTTATATTTAAAATATTATTAGTGTAACTTATTTAACATGTTAAATGTACAAAAATTGTATTACTTTTTCTTGTTCGTATTGTCTTTATTAATACTAATTTTAATCCATTTTAATGTTTTCTTCTCCAAAGTTAAAAATTCAAATATTGAAAATCATATTAAAACCAAGATCGATAGTGTTGTTGTTTTAACAGGTGACAAATTCAGAATTGTTAAAGGTTTAGAGTTATTAAGTCAAAATCCTGACAGCAAACTTCTTCTTTCTGGCGTTAATAAAGATATTCCTCCTGTAGAAATAGAAAATGCTTTTCCTAAATACAAAAAACTATTTGTCTGCTGTATTGAGATTGAATCAATCTCAGAGAATACCTTTGAAAATATAAGAGAAACCTTCCTATGGATTAGAAATAATAGATACCGAAATACTGCTATTGTTACATCAGATTACCACTTACCTCGGGTAAAATTGGAATCAAAAAGACTTATAAATAGTGAGAATATCTATTATGTACCTACAAAAAATGTCAGTGAAGAGCGATTTAGTCGAATGAAAAAATTAGTGATAGAATATATCAAATATTTAAGAACTTATATAAGTTTAAGTATAGGACTTTATTAATGATCTACATAAATTCTTTTTTAGCTAACCTTGCTTTCTATATCGTATTGATTGCATGCTGCCTATTCGCACCAATACTTTATTTTCTACCTAAAAAACATATGTTGGGAATAATCCACTTTCAATCAATTCACACGCGACTAAGTTTAAAAATATTTGCTAATCTTGAAATTGAATATCGGGGTCTTGAAAACGTACCCAAGGAAAGAAAATATTTAATTGCCGCCAAACATCAATCATTAGCTGAAGCAATATTTTTAAATGATGCAATTAAAACTCCTTCTATAATTGCAAAAAAACAGCTTTTATTTATTCCAATTGTCGGACTATGTTTCAAAAAAGCCAATTTTATATATGTGGATAGGAGAAAAGGGGAAACAAATATTCAAGCAATGGTAAATTCTGCAAAAAGAAGCATGGATGCTGACCCGCGACCACTTTTAATTTTTCCTGAAGGGACAAGAACTCCGGTAGGAGTAAAGCGACCCTATAAGTATGGTGTTACCGCACTTTACGATGGCTTAAATATTCCTTGTCTTCCAGTTGCAATAAATTGTGGTTACTTTTGGTCAAGAAGAAGATTTCTCAGATATCCTGGAAAAATGGTCATTGAGTTTCTAAAACCAATTGAACCAGGGTTAGAAAAAGAGGTATTCACTAAAAAACTGTATGACGTAATAGAAGATAAATCAGACGCGTTGCTGTCTGAAGCTGAGATTAATTTTCCCAAATGAAGAATGTCTATTTTAAGAGAATAATCTTCTTTATTTTTGCTGTTTTGCTTATCTACTCAGCATATTGGCTTTTCATATCAGTTCAATTTAAAACCCAAATAAAAAATAACTTAGACTATATAAATAGTAGTTACAGCAACATAAAAGTATCAGGTTACCCATATAGAATGAGTGCTCTGATCAATGACCTCAGCTTAAGTAATTTCGAAAATAATTTTTTATCGAATATTAATTTTTATGATGTCAGAATTGATATGAACCCATTTCAAATAGATACTTTATATTTAAGAAGTAATCAGGTTGATGGTTTAGAAGGAGCCAATAGCACAGAAAGTCTTTTTAATTTTAAAAACCTTCAGGGAAAGATAGTTTTAAGTGAGGGTATGATTATAAAACTTTTATTAATATCTGATTACCTAGATTTGAATTATCATGACTATAATATTGGCAAAATCAGCCAAACTGTTATGAAAATAAATTTAGACAACCATTCAATTTATCAAATTAATTTTTCAGGTATTGCAAACGATCTCCTTAACTCATATTTAGGAAAAACCAAGATAAGTATTTATGGTGAGATTTCATCAATTACAAATGATGGAGTTTTACAGGTTGATATAATAGAAAATGAAAATCAAAATAAGTTATTTAGTGCACCATTAACTATTAATAATGGGAAAGTGTCATTGTTGTTTGTGCCTTTATTAGATTTGAAGGACTTATCTTTTTTTTGACCTACCGAAATCAGCATCTACCGTATCTTGTCCTGCTGATATTATTTTATCACGAACTTTTCTTGTTTTTGAAAAGAGCTTGTGTAAACTTTTACCATCTTCCCAGCGAATTGATTTTTGCAAAGCGCTTAAATCCTCTGTAAATCTACTAATCATTTCCAATACAGCTTCCTTGTTATTAAGAAATATATCTCTCCACATCGTTGGATCAGATGAAGCAATTCTAGTAAAATCTCTGAAACCACTTGCACTGTACTTTATTATATCAGACTTTGTTACACTCTCAAGATCTGCAGCAGTAGATACAATATTGTAAGCAATTAAGTGAGGTAAATGAGAAGTGATTGCCATTACTCTGTCATGTCTTTGAGGAGACATTATCTCAACATTGCTTCCTAGTGATTTCCAAAGATTTTTAACTTTATTAATGTGACTTTTTTTATTGTTTTTGAGTGGAGTGATTATACACCACCTGTCATTAAATAATTCTGCAAACCCAGCACTTGGACCACTTTTTTCTGTTCCCGCTATGGGATGAGCAGGTATAAATATATCATCATTACTTAAGAGGGGAATTATTTCATTAATAGTTTTTTCTTTTGCAGAGCCAACATCTGAAATAATCGTAGCTTTTGATATGTGAGGTATAATTTTTTTTATTATATTAGCGTAACTACTTAAAGGGGTACAAATAATAATTAGATCTGATCCTCTTACAGAGTCTTCTAATTTATTGCTCACCTTATCAACTAACTTGAGTCTTTTGGATGTATTCCTGGTTTTAGGCGATCTAGAGTAGCCTACTGTTCTTGACGAGATTTTACTTTTCCTAATAGACAATGCCAATGATGAACCAATCAAGCCTAGCCCAATGATAGTAATTTGGTTAAATAATTTTTTATTATTTGTCATTTATAAAAATCTTTAAATGCCTTAAGGACTTTTTTATTTTCGTTTGCAGTACCAATTGAAACCCTTACGCAAGTTGGTAAATTATATTTTTCCATTAACCTAATAATGATTGATTTGGATAAAAGATACTTATTTAGCTTAAATACTGACTTTCCTACGTCTATAAGTAAAAAATTAGCCCTACTATCATAAACTTTTATAGGTAGTTTACTTAATTCTTTATTCATCATTTTTAGCCATGACATATTATGTTTTTTTGAATTATTTGTATATTTTCTGTCCTTCAATGCTTGAATTCCTGCTACTTGTGCCAAATGATTCACATTAAATGGCCCTCTGACTTTGTTCATAGAACTAATAATATTACTGTGAGCATAGCACCAGCCTAGTCTAAGGGAAGCTAGTCCATATATTTTAGAAAACGTACGTGTAACAATCACATTCTTGTTTTTTTGTGCAAACTCAAGACCATTTGAGTAATCATAATCAGTCATATACTCGGCGTATGCTGCATCAATTATAATCATTACTGTTTTTGGAACTTTATTGATAAGCATTGTGAGATCTTTTTTTGACAAATAAAAACCCGTTGGATTATTAGGCTGAGCAATAAAAATAATCTTTGTTTTTTTTGTAATTGATTTTAATAAACTTTCTAAATCTACTCGAAGATTTTTTGTTGCTGATCTTTTAATTACTCCACCACTTATTTTGGAATAGATTTCAAACATTAAAAAGCTATGCTTTGGAATAATAACCTCATCACCTTTGTTTAAAAAAAGCTGACATGCAATACCAAGTATCTCATCTGAACCGTTTCCAACAAAAAGATTGCTGTTCTTTAATTTAAAACTTTTGGATATAGCTTTCTTTAACTCGATACAATTACCGTCAGGATACTTATTTGTCTTTAGTCGGCTTTCTGAAATAGCTTTCTTTACGCTAATACTGGGCCCAAAAGGTGACTCATTAGAAGACACTTTAACTACATTTTTTTTACCTGGAATTGATGAAATTCCACCTTCGTAGATATTAATATTTTTTAAATTTTTCATATAATAATTGGGTATAAATAGGTGAATATTGTTTATTTTGAAAGAAAATCTTTGAAATATTTAATCTTCTAATTTGACATTACTGATTTGAATATATAATACAGTGGTTGCGCCGATTTGAGCACAGCTTGCGGGCGCTGTAAAAATGCAGCTAAAGAGGTATATAAACCACCAAACTTAGTTGTTAGGTGGTTTTTTTTTGGATTAAACAAAATGAATGAAAATAAAATAGTAGAATTAGCAACAGAACAGGCCCTTGTACTGGATTGTGGTAAATCACTGAAAAGCTTTAAAACAGCTTATACAACATACGGCAAATTAAATGATGCCAAAGATAATGCTATTTTGATTTGCCACGCTCTTACTGGTGATCAGTATGTTGCGAGCAATCACCCAATTACAAAAAAAGAGGGATGGTGGTCATATATTGTTGGTCCTGAAAAGCCTATTGATACAAATAAATTTTTTGTAGTCTGTCCAAATGTCATTGGTGGCTGCATGGGGTCAACTGGTCCAAAAGAAATAAATTCAGAAACTGGTAAAGTATATGGTACAGATTTTCCAGTTATTACAATTGCTGATATGGTGAGAGCTCAAAAGCTCCTTATTGACTATTTAGGTATTGAAAAAATTTTTTGCGTGACTGGTGGCTCAATGGGGGGAATGCTAGTTCTTGAATGGCTATCAAAATTTCCTGAGATGGTTCATTCTGCTATTCCGATCGCAACCGCAACAAACCATTCAGCACAGAATATTGCATTAAATGAACTTGCTAGACAATCTATTATGGCTGATCCAAATTGGAATTCAGGTAACTATTATAATTCTGACAATAAACCTCTAAAGGGTCTTTCAGTTGCGAGAATGGCCGCACACATCTCGTATCTGTCTAAAGACGCTTTGCACAGTAAGTTTGGAAGAAATCTGCAAGATAAGAGTAGTTTAGATTATTCTTTTGATGCCGATTTCCAAATTGAAAGTTATTTAAGGCACCAAGGATTTACATTTGTAGACCGCTTCGACGCCAATAGTTATTTATATATAACTCGTGCAATGGATTATTTTGATGTTTCATCAAGTAATGATGGATCGCTAATTGAATCATTCAAAAATACTTTCTCAAAAGTTCTATGTATTTCTTTTACAAGTGATTGGCTTTACCCAACCTCAGAGAATAAAAAAATTGTAAAAGTATTTAATACTCTAGGAATAAATGTAAGTTTTATTGAGATTGAAACTGATGGTGGACATGATTCATTCCTACTTGAAGAACCAAAGCTTTTTGAAGCTATGCAAGGATTTATTAAATCAACTTATGAAAATTTATGAGCTTAATTAATGAAAAAAAAGACTTCAAGATTATTGCTGATCTAATACCAGCTAATTCATCCGTAATTGATGTGGGCTGTAACGATGGTTCGTTACTAGAATTCTTAAAAGAAGAAAAAGACATTAATGGTAGAGGAATGGAGATTGACCAACAAAAAGTTCAACTCTGCCTTTCGAAAGGAATTTCAGTAATTGAAGGTGATGCTGATTTAGACTTATATGATTATCCAGATAATTTGTTTGATTACTCAATACTTACTTACACCTTACAGGCAACAAAGAGTCCAAAAAATGTTTTGTCAGAATTGGTTAGAATTTCTAGTAAGGCAATAATTTCATTTCCTAATTTTGGTCATTGGAAAATTGCTACAAGCCTATTAATTAAAAGAAAAATGCCCATCAGTGAAAAATTAAGTTACTCGTGGCATGAAACTCCCAATCTTCACTTTTGTACAATTAATGATTTTATTGATTTGTGTGAAGAGGCAGGAATTAGAATCGAAAAACAAGCAAATTTAAAAACAAACAGGCTAAATAAATTTTATGGAAAAAATCTCTTGAATAGTTATTTTAATGAAGTTGGTTTATTTTTAGTTTCAAAGATAAAAAATTAATATGTTTAAAACTCTAATTGTTAAGTGCCTATCTGATAATTATGCTTACGTATGCTACAATGAAAATAATGAAGCATTTGTAGTAGACCCATCTGAAGCTGGTCCTGTCATTGATTGCTTAGAAAAAAATAATTTAAAATTAAAATATATTTTAAATACACATCATCATTTTGATCATGTTGGTGGAAATTATGAACTTAAAGAAAGATATAAATGTAATATTGTAGGCAGTGAAAAAGATAAAGATAGGATTCCCGGAATCGATATTTTCCTTAAAGAGGGAGATAAGTGGCAGTTTGGCGATATAGAGTCTGAGATTTTTGAAATCTCAGGACACACAGTTGGTCATATTGCATTTTATTTTCATAGAGAGAAGTCTGTTTTTACCGGTGATACTCTATTTTCCCTTGGTTGTGGGAGACTTTTTGAGGGCACTCCTAAAATGATGTGGGAGTCATTAAAAAAAATTAGGGATTTGCCAGATGAAACAAATATATATTGTGGACATGAATATACTTTAAGCAACGCCAAATTTATCTACTCAATTATACCTAGCGAAGAGTTAAAGAGTAAAATTAATGAACTAGAAAACTTATATTCAAAAAATTTAGCTTCCATCCCCTCTACAATTCAGGAGGAAAAAAAATTGAATATTTTTTTACAAGCTGACAATAGTCAAATCAGCGAGGCTTTAGGTATTATAGAAGAGAGTCCTGAGAATGTATTTAGCCATATACGAAATCTTAAAGATAATTTTTAAGAGAAGTACTGGCCACCGTTTGCAGATATGGTCGAACCAGTTATAAATCCAGCATCATCGCTTGCAAGAAATGTCACAATCCTAGACACTTCATCAACCGTGCCTAATCTACCAATTGGTATTTGCGCTAGAATTCCTTCCATTACTTTTTCTGGAGTATCAGCAAGTAATTCAGTACTAATATAGCCCGGTGCAACAGCATTGACTGTTATGTCTGGAGATGAAGTTAAGAAAAAAAATATAGAACCTATCGCACGTATTGCTTCATGGGCAAGTGCTGGAGTTGATCCTTCAATAATGGGTACTGGTCCAATACCAGCGAGCAGAAAAGCTCTAGAAAAAGCTGGATGGAATGTTGGC
>CABYGA010000026.1 GCA_902518415.1 uncultured Pelagibacteraceae bacterium
TCTATAAGCCGGGTTCTGTGATTTAATAAAAATCTATGACTATTCATCTAGTTCGAGTGTTACCACACGAATCATGCGATCAACCCAGTTACAGTCAAGACTAACTATTGTAACTCTATTTGATCTTGCTCCTGGCGGGGTTTACCATGCCTTTTTTGTTACCAAAAAAGCGGTGAGCTCTTACCTCACCTTTTCACCCTTACCTTATAAATTTCAATTAAGGCGGTTTATTTTCTGCGGCACTTTCCCTGGGGTCACCCCCGCCGGGTATTACCCGGCACCATTGTCTTGTGGAGCCCGGACTTTCCTCTTTACAAGTAAAGCAGTCATCCAATTATCTGGCAGATACCATTTACAGTCTTAGAGTTTTTTGGTCAAGCTTCTGTGTTTAGATTTTATTAAATTTCGCAGATATCCTATCAATTTATGTTTAACAGAAAAATCTTCTAATTCTTCAGGGCAATAATGGCTCTCAAAGGCATGAACAACTTGAAGGGTCTCCTTGTCCATTAATCCATTAATTGAAATTTTATAACCAAAGTCTCTCAATAAGATTTGCAGGTTTTTTATATTCGATGGATTTAACTCTTTATTAGAATTATTCTTTTTTGGAAGCAGTCCTATTCCTTTTTTATTTAATACTTTCCACGGAAATAAATAACCGGGGTCTAGTTTTCTTAATGGAGCTATATCAGAGTGCCCTAATATAAACGCATCATTAATTTGATATTTATCTTTTAAGTATAATATTAACTCTACTAATTTATTTATTTGAGAATTGTTGAATTTATGATATCCAAATTCTTGACCTTTATTCTGCATCTCTATGCCAATTGATTTTGAATTGAGATTTTTATCTGATCCCCAGAATGAGATGCCTGCATGCCAAGCAATATTATGATCTTTCACGAGCTGAATAATTTTCCCGTATTCATTTATAAAATAGTGCGAGCTAACTTTATATTTTTTTGATTGTAATCTCTTCAAAGATTCAGTCGATGACTTCATTCCTGTATAATGAACTATAATATATTTTATTTTTCTAGATTTCCTTTGTTCACAATTGGGAGAATTTAAGAATTCAAATTTCATGGTGAATTTGGAACTTTCTTCTCTTCTGGTTCACGAATCATCACTATTGCAACTCCTACTAAAGTAATTAAAGCTCCAAAAATAATTTTTATAGTAATGACCTCATCAAAACCTTCATACAATGAAAGTAGGGAGATTATAAACGCGTTTACTATAGCTAGTACAGGAGCCATGAGAGTTAAAGGTGTTACTTTAGAGAGTTCATACTTAGTAATTAAATAATAAAATCCTGCATGACCTATTAATGTTGCTGCAAAGGCTGTGAATAAGACTGCGTACCAACCAACTAGATTTGCATTTGCCATTACTTTAATGTGATTATCTTCAAAAATTAATGATACTATTGCCAAGAAAATAAAGCTAATAAACGCAATCCAAGCCTGCAGATCAAATACCTTAACATTTTCTAATTTTTTCATAAATAATAGACTTACAGCTATAGAAAGAGCTGCGAGAAGAGCAAAATAGACACCTCCCAAATCAGAAAAAATTGATGGCTCGAAGACTAATATAATCACACCTCCAAAAGATAGAGTGATGCCCAATATTCTTCTCCATCGGATCACTTCTTTAAGAAATATCACTGAAAATATAGTTGCAAATGGTACCCCAAGTTGAAGAACGATCGCAACGGATGAAATATACTGAGAGTTATCCAATGCTAAATAAAAGAATGCAAAATGTATGCCTCCTCCGAGAATAGAAACAATCAAAATATTATTCATTTGACCTTTGTGAATCTTAAGAAATGGAATTAAAATGAGGGCTATTAGAAAAAAGCGCATTGTCGTGAAGAGAAATGGAGGAAATTCTGTTACGCCAATCTTTGCTGAAATAAATGCTAAACTAAAAGCAAAATTTATCATTAATACTAAAATGATATCTTTGGTTCTCAAAATAGTTCCATTTATTGTATAAAATGCCTCATAAATTTTAACTCAATTAAAGTATTAATTTGATTACAAAAATTTTAACTCAATTAAAGTATTAATTTGATTACAAAATTTATATAGAATAGCATTAATCTAATGAACTTGAGAATACTATTAGTGCTAATTATTGGATCTACTCTGGTCTTTCAGGGTTGTGCCTCCAAAAGCACTGAATTGAATAGCTCTTTATCACAACAAGAGGTGTCAACAGTTAATGATCCATTTGAAAAAGTAAATAGAGTTGTATTTTCTTTTAATATTATCTTTGATAAAATCATTTTAAGGCCAATTGCCGTAACTTATAAAGCAGTTGTCCCTGGATTTGTTAGAAATAGAATTACATATTCCTTAAATAATTTAAGCATGCCAATAACTGCGGTTAACAATCTTCTTCAGGGAGAACTCAGAAAAGCTGGAGTATCAACATCGAGGTTTATAATTAATTCATCTGTTGGATTATTAGGATTCTTTGATCCAGCATCTAGCATGGGATTAGTGACTGAAACAGAAGATTTTGGACAAACACTTTCAGTGTGGGGCGTTTCCTCAGGACCTTACGTAGTATTGCCTTTCTTGGGCCCATCTAATCCTCGAGACTTTGCAGGTCTTCTATCCACATCTCTTTTAGACCCAATGTATCAAATTGGAGGGGGTAGCGCTCCTGACTCACTTAGAACATATCGATTAGGAACTGGAGCTGTGGATTTTAGATCTCAGAATGTTGAAATTCTTGATGACCTTCAAAATAATTCAATCGATTATTATGCTGCCCTCAGAAGTTTTTATTCGCAAGGAAGAGAGAGTCAAGCAGCTAGTAATCTAGAAATCAATCCTTCTGAGCAAGAAAATGATATTTTTGATGACTTTGAGATCGATGAAAGCTATGTAGGACCAGATATTGAGATTTCATATGATTAAAATTAGATATCATATTTATATACTTTTTCTTTGCTGTAATTTCAATTTTACAGTTCTTGCATCTAATTTTGCAGAGGAAGAAAATTTCGTAAATTCATTTGCAGATTCAGCGATATCTATCTTGAGTAGTGACTCACTTTCTGATGCTGAAAGAACTTCAAGTTTTACAGAATTAGTGATGTCATCAATTGATCTAAATTTAATTTCAAAATTTGTTTTATCTAAAGCATGGAAAAACGCTTCAGATGAACAAAAAGAGGAATATTTAATTGCATTCAAAGACTATTTTATAAACTCTTATGCTAATAAACTAGATCAGTATACAGGTGAAAAAGTTGATGTTATTGGATCACAAGAGGCTGGCAAATATGTGATTGTTGAAAGTAATATTATTAGAGAAGGAACTGACACGCTCAAAATTAATCTTAAGTGGAGACTTCTGAATAAAGACAATCAAATAAAAATCATCGATTTAAATATTGAGGGGATCAGTCTCGTGATCGCGCAGCGAGAGGAATTTCAGTCATTCCTGGCTAACAATGATTATGATTTGGACAAGCTGATTGAAAAAATTGTTTCAGTATCAGATTAATATTCTGCTGAAGGAAGACCTTTGGGTTTCCAACCAAGGGTAAAGCCGTCTTCAACATTAAATAGACTTTTATATCCTTCATTCTCAATCATGTTAGCAGCTAAATTAGAACGCATCCCTGATTTACAAATAAAATAAATATTTGAGTCTTTTGGTATTTCAAGAGAATTAAATTCATCAATAAAATTAGGGTTTTGGATTCCTTCCTCATTTCTTATAGCTAATTTAAAGAGGATCCCATCGAAAGAATCTTCATCAGGGATACCATCAACATTCCACTCTGATGGACTTCTTACATCAATTAGGTAGGAATTCTGATCCTCATTCAATTTTTTATAGCAGTCTTCAGATGAAATATTTTGTACCGAGCTCATATTATTATGTCTTTTGATTAGAAGATTTAAATCGATCTGAAATTGGATTGATTTTTGTTTTTCGTCCCCTCACTCTTTGTCTCCATTTCAGGAAAGAATTACGTTTAAGATTATCTTTCATAATCTTTATCACTTCTTTTTCTTTAAGTCCAAATTGATTATTGATATCAGTAAAAGTTGTTCGATCTTCCCAAGCCATTTCAATAATACGGTCAGTATCTGCCTGGGATAGTTTATTCTCCATATTAGTTTGATATCTTTATAGCTTGAAAATTGCCAGGGCGATGTTCTCCTTTTTCAACTACACCAAGTAATTTTTCCCAAATCTCAAGCGCTCCATCTGCTTCTTCTTTTCCTATCTGCTTTATCACCTCATCATAAAGGGGGCCTTTTATATCTGATATTTCTGTCTTAACTTTTTCTAAGTACCATTTATTACGATCATTTAGTGATAGGACTTTAAATCCTGTTTCTTTTAAAAGACTTTCGTACTTCTCAAGTGAACACATGAACATATCTAAACCTTCCGCTGCAATATAGTCCTTCATCTGCGCCGATGGTTCGTTATCATCATTGCGCATCCAGTCTCCGACAGAAAGAATTCCATCATCAACTAAGATATCATTTATCTCTTGGAGTAATTTTTTTTTGTCAATGATATGTAAAAAGGCTTCCTTGCTAAAAACAAGCTGAAAGCTTTTATCTTCAAATTTATGTTCATCTGGCTTAGTACAGATAAACTTCACTTTATTAGATATACCTTTCTTTATAGCTAAATCATTTGCAGTTTCGATCACTAATGGTTCTGGATCTATTCCAATTGCTTCATTAGCACCATATTTTTCTATCATGTGAAAAACCGCTCCTCCCGTGCCGCAGCCAATGTCTAAAACTTTTTTGCCTTTTAAGTCTAATCCTTTTAAAATTTGATCAATTTCATCAGTTCCCCCCGGTGATAAAAACCCTTCACCCCAGATGGTTTTAAGCATATTCAATTGTTTTGGACCGTAATGTCCTTCGTCGGTTAAGCTCATATAATTAATGATATGTTTTAGAAGCTCTCGTGGCTTTGTTTAAGTCAATAAAACTTAGATTGCATTTTCTTTTGATGACTAGCTTAATTACAGGAGGTAATAAATTTTTAAATTTTACCCGCCTTACTAAAATATCCTGCTGCTTCATCATATGACCTGTTTGCGTATAATTTAGAAATACACGAAAGTGTTAAATGCAATGGAATACCAAGTAACAACTCAGGTAGATCTAGATTCATATTATGATTTTAACCTGATTTATCCCTCATAATCAAGAACAACTGTGCCTGAAACAGGATCAGTTACACCTAATTCAGGTGATAATTCCTCTAGGACGTGCCTCATCTTATCTAAATTTGCAATCATTGCATCTCTCTTTGCAGCAATTGCTTCTTCTGATTCCCAAATGCCAATATAGCAATAAGTGCGGTCACCTGTTTTAAAAAGACGACTCATCTTTTGACCAGGTAAATTTTCAAAGCCTTTGTTGATTTCCAAATATTCTTTTTCACAGCCTTCTTTGACTTTAATCCTCACAGCGTTACAAAATTCCATATTATTTCTCCTTTATTATTAACTAAATCAATTACGCATAAACTTCTTTTTCAAAAGCTACTACCATGTCATGCCATTCTTTATCATTATAGGGATAGAAATTTGAAAAAATCAAGGCTCCCTTTTGTTTTTCTAAATTAAAGCTAAAGAATGTACAAGCAGCACCACCATGAGCAATTGATCCTACAGGCCGAGAGTCATTAGGATCAAAAGAAATGGTTAAACCTAACCCATATCTATTCATCTTGTTCTTTATTCTACCATTTTCGCCCATTAGAAAATTATAGTTGTCATCTCTCTCAAACATTTGATCAAAATCCCCTGGTTTTACCATCTCATTGAAACTTAATTCGGAGATAATTTGATGACCATTAAAACTTCCTTTATTCATTAGACATTGTACAAACTTTGCGAAGTCATTGGGCGAACTAAAGATTTCAGTCCCTCCATAGTATGATTTTCTCCAAAATCGAAAGTAGGGCTGACCTATAAAGGGCATTTTTCTAATCACTTTAGATTTTTTGCCCTGTCTAATACCTAAGGGTACAATTTTATGTTTTTTTTCTTTAGGAATGGTAAAAAAAGTATTTGTCATATTTAAAGGATTAAAAATATTTTCTTTACAATATTCTTCTAATGATTGACCCGAAACCTTTTCAATCATCATGCCTACAAATCCAAGTCCGGTACCATATTTAAAATTAGTTCCAGCTTCAAATAGCCTTGGTCCTTTTGAAAATGGATAAATGTATGTGACTATTCCTCTAATAAATAAATTTAATTTCATAAAAGTAGATAGATTTCTAAATTTCTTGGAAGTAATCATCATCAGTGAATTATAGGCAAATCCTGACGTATGTGACATTAAGTGCCTTAATGTGATTGATTTAGATTGTTTGACTAGCTTATTATCAGCATTCAATACCGGAATATTTTCTAATTCAGGAAGAACTTCCTCAGCAGGCGAATCTAAATTTAATTTACCTTTTTTCTACTAACTGCATTGCTGCTATGGCTGTTATAGGCTTACTCATAGACATTAATCTAAATATATGATCGCCATTTAGATCATCGTCATTACTCCAATGAGACTTGCCAAATGAAATAAAATTAGTTTCAAAGTCATCACCATTTTTTTTAAGATAAATAAAATGACAATTTTTTACTGAGTTTTCGTCAAATAATTTTCTAATTTTTTCAAACATTCTCAAACCTTACAAAAATAGGTAATTTTAGAAAGATTAAAAATTAACTGTATATTAAGCTCCGCAAGCTTTAGCCATTATTTTGGCATTAATGCCTTTATTGATTTTCCACTTATAGCGGTACTTATTTTTGAATATTGTCTAATTAATTTTAAAATTAAAGGATCATTCACTTCATTATAAAATTCATTGCGTGCATAAAGATCTTCAAACCAAGTCGATACGTATGGATATAATTCGCGAAAAGGAAATCCAGAAATGTATAGCCGATAGGAGTAAATAAACCATGCCAGGTCGAGCATCGACAGCTTATCGCCCATTAAATATTTCTGCTTATTTAAATGACCTTCAAATTTATCATAACGCTTACAAAATTTAATCAAAGACTGTTTTACAGCCTCATTTGTAATTCCTTCTTCGCCGTAGGTCTCATAAAATTCAACCTCTTTCATCTTTAGTGTATCAAGTTCAGAATTAGATGATTTATAATTTTTGAATACTTCAAGTCCCTTGGAACTCTTCTTGCCTAAACCACCAAACATATAACGATAAGCAATGTTTCTAATATCTTCATGAAGATCATCTTCATCTTTAAGAAGACTTTTCATACTTTCTATTTCGGATTCGTCAACTAAGGGGTTTTGAGGAAACTTTTTCTCAAGGTACATCAATATGTCATTGCTCTCAATTTCAACATGGCCGTCATCTACAAGTACTGGGATGAGTCCTTTAGGATTAATTCCTAAAAACCATTCAGTGTAATTTTTTCCTGCTGCAAGATTTATACTATGTGAAGTCCAACTAATTTTTTTTAGATTAAGGTATATTCTAAGTTTCTGGGAGCAAGAAGATGTTCTAAAGTTGAGCAAATGTAACCCCTTCCAGTCTAATATCTCTCTTGTTTTAATCTGTTCACTTGGAATAGTTGTCATTTATTTTTTCCCTTATTATTTTGCTTTGTGACTAAATAAGCTAACACCAGTATGACGGCTGTACCTGCCATCATGGATATATCTATTGATAAACCGAAGCCCATTAGTATAAAACCAATTAATGCACCAATAACAAATACTCCAAGTATTTGCAGTACGTTCTTCATAAATTAATATCACTCATTTGTTTTCAACCTTGTTCTCTGAATAATTATAACAGAAAATATTGGGACCAAAAGAGTGAGAAGTGTCACCACGATAAGTAGAATGCCCAATTCAGAGTA
>CABYGA010000027.1 GCA_902518415.1 uncultured Pelagibacteraceae bacterium
TTCTCTGCAATTATAAGGGTGGAGTTTTAAATGATCCAATTCTTTTGAGAATTTCTAAAGATGAGTTTTGGTTTAGTTTATCAGACTCAGATATTGGTCTATATCTTCAAGGTGTGAATGCTGACAAAAGATTTAACGTAGAAATTGATGAAATCGATGCATGTCCAGTTCAAATCCAAGGACCAAAAGCTGCTGCATTAATGAAAGATTTAGTTGGTGATCAAGTGGATCTCGACAATATTCCATTTTATGGACTAGCAGAAGTTACTGTTGGCGGTCGAAGTTGTGTTATATCGCAGACAGGATTCTCTGGGGAGTCTGGTTACGAAATCTATTTGAGAGATGCAACACTTTATGCAGATGATATGTGGGATGCCGTATTGGAAGCTGGTAAAAAACATAACTTAATGGTAATTGCCCCGGCTCACCATAGAAGAATTCAAGCAGGAATTCTATCGTGGGGTCAGGATATGGATCATGAGCATAATCCATTCCAGTGCAACTTAGGATACCAAGTATCATTATCTGGAAAAGGAGAATGGGAAAAGAAAGGTGACTATGTTGGCAAACAAGCTCTTGAAAAGATGAAAGCTGATCTTGCTGATGGTCATAAGCCTTACAAATTACAACTAGTTGGTTTTGAACTAGAAGGTAAGCCAATTGAGGAATATGCGCCTGACTTCTGGCTCGTATCTCCTGGTGATGGCGGTGATCCATGTGGTTTCATTACATCTCCTTGGTACCATCCTGAAAAAGGAAAAAATATAGCAATGGGCTATGTCCCTTTTGACGGCTCTTTGAATGCCAACGGATTCCCAAAATGGGAGCTTGGAAAGAAATATAAAATTCACCTGCCAGATATATATGCAGACAAACCGGGTGAACCAGTAGATGCAGTAACTGTGGATGTGCCGTTCACTGAGTCATTCAATGCAAATACAAGGGAAGTAGTTAAAGGTTAAATTTAAATATTATTCTGGCGTCTTAAATAAGAAGGCGCCGGAGTGATTAAGATTTGTGCTGAACGTATAGTTGGTGATAGCACACTTTGCCGTTCTTCTCGATAAAGTCCTGATGATATTCCTCTGCAGGGTAGAACTTAACAGCTTCTCTTAATTCTGTGGCTACTTTTCCTTGATGTTCACCTGAGTCATCAATTTGTTTTATTTTTTCTTCAGCAATAGTTTTTTCATTTTCTGAATTATAAAAAATTACAGATTTATATTGTTCACCAATATCAGGACCTTGTCGGTTAAATTGAGTGGGGTCATGTATAAAGAAAAATTTGTCTAGCAGTACTTCATATGTAGTTTCTGAGTCATTATATTCAATTTCAACAACTTCAATATGACCCGTGGTTCCTGTGCAAATAGTCTCGTATGTAGGATTGTCAGTGTGACCACCTGCATATCCTGATATAACTTTTTTGACACCTGGGATTTCCTCAAAGAGCACTTCAACTCCCCAAAAACATCCAGCTCCTAAAACTAATTTTGCATTCATTACTTAACATAAAAGTTTTTTTATATATGTTAAAGGTCAAAATTAAATATATTCCAAATAAAATTAATACTTGTAATGGATACAGAGATAAGCATTGGCAAACTTTCTAGTCTGAAGATTTGGATTACCAAGAATCACAAAAGCAAAGACGATTGGTCTAGGAGCAAAAAATTTATCATTATAAAAATAACAACACACGACGGAGTTGAAGGGTGGGGGGAAGCATTCTCTATTCATCTCAGAGAAAAGGCAATTGCAACAATAATAATCGAGTTGTTTAAAGAAATATCAAAAATCAAAAACTTATCAATAAACTCATTATATAATAAAATATCTTTACTCAGTGATGATCATAAAGGACTAGATTTCAGTTCTGCCACAAGTGCAATTGAAATTGCAGCATGGGATATAGCTGGTAAATTAAAAAATCTACCTTTGAATTGTTTGTTAACAGATAATCCTAAGCCCGATGTATCTATTTATGTTACGTGTTGGAGTGATCTAAGAAAAGATAAAGAAGATTACTTAGATCAGGTAGAAAAATATTTTGAAAAAAAATATGGAGGTATTAAAATTTACCCATTATTTGAAAACACTTCTAATTCAGTTAATTTTGTCGATAGAGTAAGAAAAATAGTGGGAATGGAATACCCTCTCATGCTAGACTTAGCCATACCTAAAGATTTAGACCAAACAAAGACCTTCTTAAAAGAGGTATCTTTTTTGAAGCCCTATTGGATCGAAGAGCCGGTTGATGGAGAAAATATTAGCCTACTCACTGAAATTAAAAATAGTTTTGATATGAAAGTTGTGACTGGCGAAAAACAGAGTGGCCTCCCTCATTTTAAAGAAATTATTAAAAGAGATGCAGCAGATATACTTAACCCTGACATTTCAGGAATAGGGGGAATTATTGATATGCTTTACGTTTCAAAGGAAGCTTTAAATAATGATATCTCTATTTCTCCCCATTGTTGGAATTCTATGTCAGTGTCCGCATCCGCGATGCTTCATGTTTGTTCAAGCATACCAAATTCCGAAAAGGCAGAAATATTCCCTGATTACATTGAATTCACAAAAGAGTTTTGTGAGTTGCCTTTTAATATTGTTGAGGATAAAGCAATACTTAATCAGTCTGCTGGACTAGGGATGGTAATTCATGAAGATGCTTTATCAAAGTTAAGTACTTATAGGATGGATGAAAAAAATTAATGACTGACGCAAACTATCTTTTTGATAAAATCTTTAAATCTAATGAAACTAAAGAAAAAATATTTTTAATTAATGAGAGTGAAAAGTTAAGCTACATAGAATTTCATGAGGTAGTTAATAAAATCTCTAATTATCTAATAGAGATTGATTTGTCTCCAGGTGACCGTGTTGCTGTCCAAGCAGAAAAAAACATTTTTCAATTAGCATTATATGTCGCTACCATCAAAGCTGGTGGCGTATATCTACCACTCAATACAGGATATACTCTAAATGAGTTAGAATATTTTTTTAATGACGCAAAACCTAAGGTGATTGTTGTCGATGATAAAATCCAAAGCAAAATAGATGGCATTACAAGCACTTTATCAGTTTCAATCTTAACATTAAATTTAGATGAAAGCGGCTCTCTTACTGAAAGAATTAAAAACTGCTCAACAAAGTTTCATGCAATCGCTCGAAGTGAAAATGACTTAGCGGCTATTTTGTATACATCGGGAACTACTGGTAAATCAAAAGGCGCGATGTTATCGCATAGAAATTTAGTTTCTAATTCAGAAGTTCTTAGAGATTTTTGGAAATTTAGAGAAAGTGACGTGCTCTTGCATATGCTACCGATCTATCACACACACGGTCTCTTTGTCGCTTGTAATCTATTGGCAATTGTTGGTGGATCAATGATTTTTTTAGAAAAATTTGATGTTAAGAAAGCGATGTTCTGGATGAAAGAGTCAACTTCAATGATGGGTGTGCCGACTTTTTACACAAGATTGCTAGCAAGTGAAGAGTTAAATACTGAAAGCACTAAACATATGCGACTATTTATTTCAGGTTCTGCACCTCTGTTATCTGAAACTCATATAGATTTTGAAAAACGAACTGGTAAAAAAATTCTTGAGAGGTATGGAATGACAGAAACTAATATGAATATTTCAAATCCATATGACGGAGAGAGAAAAGCGGGAACGGTTGGCATTCCACTTCCTGGTATTGAAATTAGGATAGTTAATGAGGAGGGAAAAGAAGTAGAAAATGGAAAAATAGGTATCATTGAACTTAAGGGTGAAAATGTTTTTCAAGGATATTGGAGAATGAAAGAAAAAACTGAAGAGGCATTTAAGGAAGATGGCTTTTTTATAACAGGTGATCTCGCACAAAAGGACGAAAATGGTTATTTTACTATTGTAGGAAGAGATAAGGATATGATTATAAGTGGTGGGTTAAATGTTTACCCTAAAGAAATAGAAGATGTATTAAATGAATTGCCAAATGTATTAGAGTCCGCCGTTTTTGGATTACAACATCCTGATTTTGGTGAGGCGGTTGTCGCGGCTGTTGTCGTAAATGATGATAAAAAAGATGAAAATCAAATAATTGATTTTACAAAGGATAAAATTGCTAAATATAAACAGCCAAAAAAAATTATTTTCATGGAAAACTTGCCAAGGAATTCAATGGGCAAAGTCCAAAAAAATTTTTTACGGAAAAATAATCAGAATTTATTTAAGGGTTAGCCCTTATCCAATTATTTATTTCTTCAACAAATAGTTCGTCTTGAGGAGAGTTAAGAATTCCAATTATATCATGATAGTTGAAACCTCCTAAGTTAGTATTGTTATTAATTATTTTCTTAGGTCCTTTCCATTCTTTAAAGATCTTTTTAACTCCTTCAGCTTTTACAACCTTATCTTTTTCTTCGTAAAAGACCAGAAGAGGCAGATTTGTTTTTGGAAATTCTAGATTTCTTCCTGAGTAAGCAGCTTTCCAAAGTTCTTTTGGGAGCGTTCTGTGAAATTCATTAACCCAAAAAGGATCCCATTCTTTATTCGGCAAACTAAAATAACCAGGAAAATTGAATTTATAGCTACTTTTAAAAAATAATCCTGTGGCCGCTATGAAATACGGAAGCGATAGTTTTGGGGTCCAAGGTGCAATGAGCACTAAATGACTAACTTTTTCCTGCATTTTCTTGTCCTTAGCTGCCATTAATGCGAAAGAGCCCCCAGCGGAGAAACCCATCAATATCACTTTTTCGCCTATTTTATTTCCTACAGTAATGGCTTCAGCCGCATCTTCGAGGAAATTTTCAGCTTTTACATTTTTTGTGGAGTCAAATCCTGATCCATGTCCGGCTAGTCTAGATATAAATAAATTAGCCTTCAATTTTTCGGCAACTTTTACTAAGACATCTTCTTGCTGATATCCTGTAGCAAAACTTCCGTGAAGATAAACTATTGAATATTCAGTTTTAATTTTTTTATCATCATTCCATATTATTTTCTTCCTTGCTTTTGCATCAGTATTCTTAAAGTCTAATTCTTTTTCAGTAATGTATCTTTCTACATCTTTACCTATAGCAATTTCAGGGAAACTTACTTTTATTGTATTGAATAAATAGGGCAAAGTTACTCCAACAATGAAGAGAAGGGGGATTATTAAAATAATAGAAGCTATAAGTAAAACTCGATAAATCTTAAATCTGGTCGCTCTAGACATTTACACTTGTATATGAGCAAATTTTATTACCGTCTGGATCTCTTACATAAGCATAATAAACGTTACTATCATGTGGTCGAAATCCAGGATTGCCCTCATTCGTTGCTCCAAGACCAAGAGCAATTTGGTGAAATTTTTCTACTTGCTCTTTTGTTTTGGTAAGAAAAGATATTTGTGTACCATTTCCAAATGTAACAGGCTCTCCATTAGCAGGTTTGGTAATATAGAATTCTACATCTGCATTTCCTTCATGAGCGTAACCTATGCAAACTTCATCTTCATACATTGAACCCATTCCTAAGACAGCTAGAACTTCATCATAGAAGGCTCTGGAAGTATTTAAATTACTTGACCCAACCATAACGTACCCTTTCATATTAAATCCTTTCTATGAATATTTTTTTGAGGTTACTTCTTCAAGCATGAGTATCATTTTAGTTTTATACTCTTCATCTGTAGCTGAGTCAGTTTCTAAAACAGAAAAAAAACCAGCCACAACATTAGTTTCTAAATTAATCATCAAAAACTGTCCTCCATATCCAGAATGCCCAATCCAATTATTCGATTTCATTGTTTGATTTGCATAATAAACATATTTTCCATCTTTTAAGTGCATATATTTTGGACCTTTATTAGATACAGTTTCGTTAATAAATTTCTCTGAGCCGATAATTCTATCTCTTATTCCTCTGCCTCTTCTTGAGAACAAGAGACCCATACGTAAAAAATCTCTTGTCATAAGGCAACCTCCGCCAGATAACCATGGCATTCCACCCCGATCAGTAGCCATATACAAGCCATCTTCGAAACCCATGGCTTCAACAGAAGAAAGAAGCCAGTCGCGCAATTTCCGATCACTTATTTTTTCGATTAATAGTGCAATAACATCACTGTTTGCTGACTTATAATATGCATTGTCTGTATTATTTGCCACGGAACCACTCACATCTGTTTCAATTTTATTTAGAAAATCTTCTTGTAAGACTTCATTCATACCTTCATCTGGTATTCGCCAGCCACCCACAGTTTCGTGCATAAATGATGTTGAATAAGGATCAGTATAATCTTCAGTGAAAGCATTAACTATATTCATGTTTAAAACATTTTGAACAGTTGCCTTGGCGTAACCACTTCCAATATTGGGTAGATAATATGAGATAGGTTTTTCTAATTGCAATTTGCCTTTTTCCAAAAGCTCACCAACAAATAAATTAAGAAACATTTTTGAGATTGACATGATTGTTTGTGGCTGCGAAGAAGAGAAATCTTCCGCGTATTTCTCATAGAATATATCTTGTCCTTTTCCTACAATCAGAGAGCAAAACGATTTATGACTAGTCATTTCCTTTACTGACGATATTTCTCTAATTTCATTTTTAGTATTTTCATTTAATGTCAGAACATAATCTGACCTTAATAAAATTCCGTATCTATTAATTTTGTGAAGGTTTCTATAGCCAGTTCTCCGATACTCGGGAAGATTCCATTTAGCCTTATTATCACGTAAAGTTACAAGAGTGGAATTTGGAGTGTGAGCCAGCTTATTATTCATTTATTATATTGGGTTGTATTTTTGAACGATTAAAAACTTCTTCATAGCACTTTCCAACATGAATCACTTTTGCATCTGATTTGTTTTTACCAATTAATTGCATTCCCATCGGAAGTCCCTTTTCATTAAAACCAACAGGGACCGAAATAGTAGGCAGCTGGAACATACTCGCAAATACTGTGACTTCCATCCAACGATGATATGTGTCCATTTGAGTTTCTTGGATACTTTTTGGGAAATCTATTTCTTTATCAAATGGAAATAGTTG
>CABYGA010000028.1 GCA_902518415.1 uncultured Pelagibacteraceae bacterium
ATGATTTCTGACACTAAATTTGCTAATTTAAGTTCATTAAAGCTAATTCTTCCCAGTTCCTCAATATACTTAAATAAAAGTAAAGGGTTCTCAATAACGTGCATTAAAATAATTTTTTCTCTGATGACTGAGTCGTGACTAGATTGATCAACCCTATCACTATTAGTAATCTCTTTTGAAACTTTGTTATCAATATAACGAGAGTATGAAGCATTCTTCTGAAAATGCGGTCTTTTGAGAACATTAATTTTATCATTAAATTCTTTGATATAATAATCTCTTACAGTTTGGTTCTCAATTTTACTTGTAATTGACTTAATTCTTTTTTCAAATCCAGCCTTTTTCTCGGGGGTTGAAATATCATTTTTTTCTAATTCTACCTTCCAAATAAATTCTGATAAAGAATATGAATTGTTTATAATCTTCTTAAAATCATCTGGACCATTTTTTAATAAATAATCATCGGGGTCATAATCGCTTGGCAATAAACAAAACCTCGCTGATAGATCTGGTGATATATTACTTAACGCTAAAACTGCAGCACGCTCAGCTGCTTTTTGACCAGCTTCATCCCCATCAAACATAATAATTGGACTATTACATACTTTCCACGCTCTTTGTAGTTGATAACTGGTGAGCGCAGTACCTAAGGGAGCAACGGCGGTTTTAAAGTTATTCTGAAATAAGGATATTACATCCATATAACCTTCAACTATAATTAAATCTTCAACTTTTCTATTCTCTTCAATTGCCAAATTAAGATTATATAAGTTAAAACTTTTTTTAAAAATTGGGCTATCAGAAGAATTTATATATTTAATATTTGAGTTATCTATTGCTCTTCCTCCAAATGCAATTAAGTTTGATTTATAATCTTTTATTGGAAACATAAGTCTGCTTCTAAAAAAATCGTAATATTCATTTTCTTTATGTTTTGATTTTTTTATAAGTCCTAATGACAAAGCATCTTCGATATTTACTCCAATTTTTTTTAAATGAAGATAAAGTTCATTGCTTTGAGATCCTGCAAATCCCAACTCAAATTTCTTCCACATATCTCGGTTGACTTGTCTTTTATCCAAATATTTCTTAATTCCCTCACTCTGTTTCAGCATTGACGTGTAAAATTTATTTGCCTCAATCATAATATTTCTCAGACTTGCATAATTATTTTCAACGTAATTGGAGTCCTTTATAATTCCAGATTCAGGGTTTAGACCTGCCTGCTTAGCAAGGTACTCAATTGAATCAGGGTAAGACATGTTTTTATGCTTCATAAGAAATGAAAATATATCTCCATGTTCTGCACTACTGAAACAATGAAAAAACTCTTTTTCATCATTGACTGTAAATGATGGCGTCTTCTCATTTTTGAATGGGCTTAAGCCAACATATTCATTTCCGCGTTGAGTTAATTTTACAAATTTACCAACAACCTCGGAAACTCTGAGTCTTGATTTGATTTCAGTTATAAATTCTTTTGAGTATCTGGGCATCAATAAAGTATAGTACCTAATTACAGGAAAAAATAGTTAGCAAATTACGACTAATTTTGTAGCTTTTCCTTTATTAATTTACTGGCAAGCGACATGTCTAATGAAGAAGAGCTGTTATCTTTAAGATATTTAATTACTTTACCGATTTCTTTGAGGCTTGAAGCTTCTGTTGCACTAATTGCTTTATCACATATTGTGGCTGTTTCATCTTCACTTAGCTGTTTTGGCAAAAATTCATTGATAATTGCGATTTCTAATTTCCGACCTGCTTTTTCAAACATATCGATCGAATCATTTCGTTGCTTAACCATTTTTTTTAAAAGTTGTATGATTGTATCTTCCAGTATTTCTGAGTCTTCACCAGAAGAACGGCTGGCAATTTCTTTATCTTTTATTGCGGCTATTATTAACCTTAATGTATGTAATCTCTCTTTATCACCATTTTTCAGTGCCTTTGACAATTCATTTGTGATTATATCTTTCATACGGGACGAATAAGAAAACTACATCAACTAATCTTAAGTATCAATAAAAGTTAAAATAATATTTTATTATCTTACTATTGCATCGGGCATTCATTTGCCTTAAATTCCAATAAATCTAGAATCATTTTCTTATGTTAAAGACGAATAGGTTGAAAAAAGATCGCATAACCGCTCGATCTAAACCTATTTTAGGACAGCTCATTCTAGAAGACGGTACTTCCTTCGAGGGTTTAAAAATCGGATCAGATATCAATTCTATTGGCGAAGTTTGTTTCAATACTTCAATGACTGGTTACCAAGAAATTATTACTGATCCATCATATGCAGGTCAAATAATTAATTTTACATTTCCTCACATTGGAAATGTTGGGACAAACTTTGAAGATAATGAGTCATCAATTTCTTATGCAAAAGGCATAATAATTAATTGTGATATTTCCGATCCTTCTAACTTCAGATCCATTCAGCATTTAGATAAATGGCTTAAAAAAAAAGGTATTCCTGGATTATGCAATATAGATACAAGATCAATTACCAATAGAATAAGATCTAAGGGAGCTCCAAAAGGAGGAATTGTTAAAAAACTTATAAATAAACGTCATGAAAAAAAATTTCTCTCAGAAGTAAAAGAATGGCAGGGACTTAACAATCTTGATCTTGCAATAGAAGTAACACGCAAAAAAATTCAGACATTTAAAAGTAAATCAAAGTCAAAATTAAACATAGTAGCAATCGATTATGGCATGAAGCAAAATATCTTAAATTGCCTGCTTGAATTAAATATAAATGTAATTGTTGTTCCTGCAAATACTACATCGGATGAAATATTAGAATATAATCCTAATGGGATTTTTTTATCAAATGGTCCTGGTGATCCAAAAGCTACGGGTAAATATGCTATACAAACCATAAAAGATTTAATTCATCAAAAGATTCCCATCTTTGGGATCTGTTTAGGGCATCAATTAATATCTCTCGCGCTTGGCGCCAAGACAAAAAAAATGTTTCAAGGCCATCGAGGAGCTAATCACCCTGTTCAAAATTTAGAAAACAAAAAGGTAGAGATAACATCTCAAAACCATGGTTTTGTAGTTACTGAAAAGTCTATCCCTAAAGATGTTAAGATTACGCATAAATCTTTATTTGATGGCAGTGTTGAGGGTATAGAGCATAAAAATAAAAAGATTTTTGCAGTTCAATACCATCCAGAAGCAAGCCCTGGACCTCATGACAGCCATTATCTTTTTCAAAAATTTAAAAGGATGTTAAACAGTAATGCCTAAAAGGAATGATATTAAATCAATACTGGTGGTAGGCGCTGGACCAATCATTATAGGCCAAGCATGTGAGTTTGATTATTCAGGTACTCAGGCGTGTAAAGCGTTAAGAGAAGAAGGGTATAGAGTAATTTTAATTAATTCTAACCCTGCTACTATTATGACTGACCCTGATACAGCTGATGCAGTCTACATTGAACCAATTACTGCTGAAATTGTAACTAAGATAATAGCTAAAGAAAAACCTGATGTAATGTTACCCACGATGGGAGGACAGACAGCATTGAATATTGCTATTGCTCTTTCTAACAATGGTACCCTTAAAAAGTATAATGTTGAGCTCATTGGAGCAAATCTCAAAGCAATAAAAAAAGCTGAAGAAAGAGAGAGATTCTACAAAGCAATGATAAAAATTGGTCTTGAATGTCCTCGAGCAGAAATAGCTCGAAATTTTAAAGATGCAAAAAAAGCCTTAAAAAAAATTGGACTTCCAGTAATTATTAGGCCCTCTTTTACCCTTGGAGGCACAGGAGGAGGAATTGCAACAACTGAAAAGCAATTTGATGAAATAGCGAATTCAGGACTTTACAGTTCTCCTATTAGTGAAATTTTAATTGAAGAATCTGTTGCTGGCTGGAAAGAATATGAAATGGAAGTTGTCAGAGATCAAAATGATAATTGTATTATTATTTGCTCAATTGAAAATATAGATCCGATGGGAATTCATACAGGTGATTCTATTACGATTGCGCCTGCGCTTACTTTAACTGATAAAGAATTTCAAATTATGAGGAATGCCTCCATAGCTTGTTTGAGAGAAATTGGAGTTGAAACTGGTGGTTCAAATGTACAATTTGCTGTAAATCCAAAAAATGGTCGTCTTGTTATCATTGAAATGAACCCTAGGGTGTCAAGATCGTCAGCTTTAGCTTCTAAAGCTACGGGATTTCCAATTGCAAAAATTGCTGCAAAGCTTGCCGTTGGGTATACTCTAGATGAGTTAAGAAATGAAATTACAAAAGTAACTCCAGCCTCCTTTGAGCCAACAATTGACTATGTAGTAACAAAGATTCCAAGATTTACCTTTGAAAAATTCCAACTTACACAACCGCTTCTTTCTAGTTCAATGAAATCTGTTGGTGAGGTTATGGCCATAGGTAGATCATTTCCTGAATCACTTCAAAAAGCGATGAGATCTCTTGAAATTGGATTAGACGGGCTTGATGAAGTTAAAAAAAATATAAATAATAAAAAACTAAATAAAAAAAATATAATTAGTGAACTAAAGAAACCTCTAGCGGATCGCCTTTTACTTATTGCGCAGGCTTTACGTCTCGGTAATTCAGTCAAAGAAATTTATAATGCTTCAAAAGTTGATAAATGGTTCATTGAACAAATTAAGCGAATTGTAGATAAAGAGATTGAACTCAAGTCAAAAGGGCTTCCAAAAAAACCTGAGGAGATTTTAAAAATTAAAGCATTAGGGTTTTCAGATAAAAAAATATCTCAATTATGTGGGTTGAGCGAAGATAGAATATTTGACTTAAGGAAAAAAAATAAAATATTCCCTGATTTCAAGAGAATTGATACCTGTGCAGCTGAATTTAAATCAATGACTCCTTACATGTATTCGACATATTCAAAAAATTATCTCAATGGGGATACATGCGAGTCAAATCCATCGAGTAAGAATAAAGTAATCATATTGGGAAGTGGTCCTAACAGAATTGGTCAAGGAGTTGAATTTGATTATTGTTGTTGTCACGCGTCATTTGCACTTAAAGAGCTTAAATATGAGACAATTATGATAAATTGTAATCCAGAAACAGTATCAACAGATCCAGATACAAGCGATCGACTGTATTTTGAACCACTCGCTGAAGAGAATGTATACGACATAATATTAAAAGAAAAAACTAAAGGTAAATTGCTTGGTGTAATTGTACAGTTTGGTGGCCAGACCCCTCTTAAACTAGCATCATTTTTAAATAAGATGAGAATTCCAATTCTTGGAACATCAAAAGACTCTATTGATGCCGCTGAAGATAGAGAGAAATTTAAAAAAATTTCAGAAAACTTAAATCTTTTACAGCCTGCAAATGGTATAGCCTTTTCAGAAAAACAGGCTTTTGCGGTCATTGATAAAATTGGATTTCCTGCTGTCATTCGGCCATCATATGTTTTAGGGGGTAGAGCAATGGAAATTGTTCATAACAAAGATGAGCTCAAGAAATATTTTAAAGAAGCAGTTATTGTATCAGGCGATAGTCCAGTACTAATAGATCATTATTTGAAAGACTCAATTGAGGTTGATGTAGATGCCGTGTCTGATGGAAAAAAAGTAATTATTGCTGGTATTATGGAGCATATTGAAGAAGCAGGAATACATTCAGGGGACTCAACATGCACACTACCTCCATACTCGTTATCAGAAAAAATTATAAAAGATATTGAGAAACAAACAAAAAAACTTGCAATAGCACTTGATGTAAAAGGTCTTTTAAATATTCAATTTGCTATACAAAACAATAATATCTTCCTTTTAGAAGTTAATCCTAGAAGTAGTAGAACAGTTCCTTTTGTTGCAAAAGCAACAGGAAACCCTATTGTTAAGATTGCACTAAATGTTGCAATGGGTAAGAAATTAAATAAAAGCGATTTCAAAGGTAGTAAAAAAGAATACATTTCAATTAAGGAACCTGTGTTTCCTTTCAAAAGATTTCCAAATGTTGACACAATATTAGGTCCTGAGATGAAGTCGACAGGAGAAGTCATGGCGATTGATAAATCATTTGAAGCAGCATTCATTAAATGCCAATTAGCTTCATCAAACCCTCTTCCAAAGAAAGGTAATTTATTCGTATCCGTTAAGAATTCTGATAAACCAAAAATAGTACCTATTGTTAGGTCCTTTCAAAAACTTGGATTTAAAATTAAGGCTACACATGGCACAGCTTCATATTTAGCGGATCAAGGAATTAATGTGAGTAGGATTAATAAAGTGTCACAAGGTTCACCTCACATTGTGGAAGATCTATTAGATGAAAAAATAGATATATTGATCAACACAACAGAGGGTAGGAAATCTATAAATGACTCCTTTAGCGTGAGAAGAACGGCGCTGATGAAAAGTCTGCCCTACTTTCTAACAATATCTGGAGCACGAGCAGCAATAAATTCTATCAAAGAACTGCGAAATAATGATCTTGATGTAAATCCAATTACTAGCTTTCACTAGTCTAAAGGAACGTTGCCCAGTTTCTTAGTATTCTTTATTACAAATGCAGTTTTAACACTTGAAATATTCTCATTGGGTGTGATGTTTTGAGTCAAAAAATCATTAAATTCATTCATATTTTTAACTACACATTTTAAAATAAAGTCAATTTCGCCATTAAGCATAAAACACTCCCTTATCGTTTCCCATCCCCATATCTGTTTTTCGAAAGCACTCAGGCTCTCCTCATTCTGGTTCTTTAGACTGATAAAAATCCATGCTGTTAAGTCATATCCTAATTTTGTTGGATCAAGGTTAGCTCTAAATCCATCAATATAGCCATTGTCTTCTAAGTCACGCACTCTTCTAAGGGTCGGAGGCGGTGACATACTAATTTTTTTTGAAAGATCTAGATTGGATATTCTTCCCTCATCTTGAAGTATCCTTAGTATTTTTAAATCTACACTATC
>CABYGA010000029.1 GCA_902518415.1 uncultured Pelagibacteraceae bacterium
TAGGAAATTAATATGCCAAAAAAAATACTTCAGGGAACAGTAATCAGCAATAAACAAGATAAGACAATCACAGTGCTAGTTGAAAGAAAGTTTAAGCATCCTTTTTTAAAGAAAGTGATTAGGCGTTCAAAAAAGTACAGCGCACACGACCCTGAAAATCAATTTAATACTGGTGATAAGGTAAAGATAATGGAGTCAAAACCAATTTCAAAACTTAAAAGATGGGTAGCTGTAAGTTAGATGATACAAGTTGAGTCAAGACTAAGTGTAGCAGATAATTCAGGGGCAAAAGAAGTTCTCTGTATAAAAGTATTAGGTGGATCTAAAAGAAGATTTGCATCAGTTGGCGATATAATAGTGGTAACAGTAAAAGATGCTATTCCTAAAGGAAAAGTAAAAAAAGGTACAGTACATAAAGCTGTGATAGTAAGGACAAGAAAAGAATTAAAGAGAATTGATGGCAGTACAATAAAATTTGATTCAAATGCAGCGGTTCTTATTAATACTCAGGGCGAACCAGTAGGTACAAGAATATTTGGCCCAGTTTGCAGAGAACTGAGAATGAAGAAACAAATGAAAATCATTTCTCTTGCTCCGGAGGTTTTATAATGTCTATGAGAATAAAAAAAGGTGACCAAGTAACTGTAAATACAGGAAAAGATAAAGGAAAAGAAGGCGAAGTCATTATGATATTAGGTGATAAAGCTGTCGTAAAGGGTGTAAACATGTCAAAAAAACACCAGAAGCAAGACCAAAAAAATGAAGGAGGCATTATCAATAAAGAAATGCCAATAACTTTGTCAAACTTAATGCTGCTTGATAAGAAAACAAAAAAAGGAACACGGGTTGGCTATTCTTTTTTGAAAGATAATAAAAAGGTAAGAATAAATGTTAAAACAGGAGAGCAAATTGATGGATAATTATACTCCAAGACTTAAAGAGCTCTATACCAAAACAATAGTGCCAAAGTTAAAAGAAAAGCTATCTAGGCAAAACAATCTTTCATTGCCAAAATTGTCTAAAGTATCTTTGAATATGGGATTAGGCGATGCTGTGAATGATAATAAAGTTATACAATCAGCATCTGACCAACTTGCGGTTATTTCTGGACAGTTGCCGTTAGTTACAAAAGCAAGAAAATCCATTGCTACATTTAAAATTAGAGATGGAATGCCACTAGGAGTAAAGGTAACTCTCAGAGGCCATAGAATGTACGAATTTATAGACAGACTTGTGACTATTGCTTTACCAAGAATCAGAGATTTTAGAGGCTTAAATAAAAATAGCTTTGATGGTAAAGGCAATTATTCTTTTGGCATTAAGGAATGCACAATATTCCCTGAAATTAATGTAGATAAAATTGATAAAACTCGTGGCTTAGATATTGCAATCTGTACAACGGCAAAGAATGATGATGAGGCATTACTTCTTTTAAAATTTTTAAATTTTCCAATAATAGATTAGGTAAACATATGGCAAAAAAAAGCTCTATAGAAAAAAATAAACGTAGAATTCAAATGTCGGAAAAAGATCTAAATAAGAGATCTCAATTAAAAGATCTTATTATGAACAAATCTACCCCGATTGATGAAAGGTTTCAGGCCCAATTAAAGTTGTCCAAACTTCGAAGGAATGGAGCGAGAACAAGGGTTAGAAATAGATGTGAATTGACTGGAAGGCCTAGAGGTTATCATAAAAGAGTAAGATTATCTCGTATAGCTCTCAGAGACTTAGCTTCAAAGGGCCAAATACCAGGAATGAATAAATCAAGTTGGTAGAAAGGAAAAAATATGTCATTACAAGATCCATTATCAGATTTATTTAGCAGAATAAGAAATGCACAAATGCGCAATAAGCCAATTGTTTCTTCTCCTGTTTCTAAGATGAGAGAAAGTATATTGGAGGTTTTAAAGAATGAGGGGTATATAAGAGGTTATGCTCGCACGAAGCACACATCGGGAAAAGAAGAATTAGATATAGAATTGAAGTATGATGATAGAGGTCCGGTAATATCTGATATTACAAGAATTTCTAAACCGGGAAGAAGGGTCTATTCTGGGGCTGAGAGAATACCTTATGTTCATAATGGTCTGGGTATATCTATCATTTCTACATCAAAAGGTGTCATGACAGATACTGATGCGCGTGAGCAAAAAGTTGGTGGTGAAATAATCTGTAAGGTATTTTAATTATGTCAAGAGTTGGTTCAAAAGAAATAACGATACCCGATACTGTTAAAGTAAATATGCAAGATGGTATTTTCATGGCTGAGGGCCCAATGGGGAAACTTGAATCTCCTTTAAATGAAGATATTGAAATTAACATTGAGGAAAATATTATCAAAATGAAGCCCAAGAGTGAAAACAAATCTCTTTTGCCATTCTGGGGGTTGCAGAGAAATATTGTAAACAACATTATAGTTGGTGTAAGTGAAGGATTTTCAAAAAAATTAGAAATGAATGGTGTTGGTTATAGAGCTACTCTTAAAGGTAAAGTACTTGAATTAATGCTCGGCTTTAGTCATCCCATTAATTATGAAATTCCAGAGGATATTTCAGTATCTGTTGATAAGCAGAACAATATTGAAATAAAGGGTCCTAACAAACAATTGGTGGGACAAACAGCTGCAGAAATTAGATCATTTAGAGGGCCAGAGCCTTATAAAGGCAAAGGAATTAAGTATGCAGACGAGTACATTAATCGAAAAGAGGGTAAGAAAAAATAATGCCTATTTCAATTAAACAAAAAAGATCCAATAGGATTAGATACAAACTTAAGAAAAAGAACAAAGGGCTTCCAAGACTCTCTGTATTTAAATCTTCAAAATGTCTCTATGTGCAAATTATTGACGATAAGCAAGGTAAAACTATTTGCAGCGTATCATCAGTAAAGTCAGCTAAACAGAAAAATGCATGCAATATTGAAAATGCAAAAATACTTGGAGCAGAAATTGCCAAGGCTGCAAAAGAGAAGGGAATTACAAATATTTATCTTGATCGTGGACCAAATATTTATCATGGGATTATTAAAAATATTGCAGATGAAGCAAGATCAAACGGCTTAAGTTTTTAAGGGAAAATTATGAATAAAGAAAATAAAAATAGAGATAAAGATCAAAACGGCGTTGAAATAAAAGATAAGCTAGTTGCAATTAATAGAGTGACTAAGGTTGTTAAAGGTGGAAGGCGTTTTGGTTTTGCAGCATTAGTAGTTGCAGGAGATGAGTCAGGAAAGGTCGGGTTTGGGCATGGAAAAGCTAAAGAGGTTCCTGAGGCAATAAAGAAAGCCACTGACTCAGCAAAAAAAACACTTATTAAAGTTCCACTTAGAGAAGGTAGAACGCTGCATCATGATATAGTTGGCGTACATGGTTCATCCAAAGTAGTTATGAGATCTGCTCCATCCGGTACAGGAATAATTGCTGGCGGTTCAGTGAGAGCAGTATTTGAATTACTCGGAGTTCAAGATATAGTTGCAAAGTCTGTTGGAAGTACGAATCCATACAACATTATAAGAGCTGCGGTTGATGGTTTAAAAAATCAAAAATCACCTAAGATAATAGCCGCAAGAAGAAGTAAAAAAGTTGGCAATATCACCTCTGCGAGAGAGTCATCATGAGTAAGAAAATAAAAATTACTCTAACAAAAAGTACAATAGGGTCACAAAAAGATCAGATTGCAACTGTAAGAGGTTTAGGTTTAAGAAAATTAAATAGCCACGTGATACTTGATTTTACTCCTGCAATTAGTGGAATGGTAAAAAAAGTGGAGCATTTAATTAAAACGGAAGAGCAATAAAATGAAATTAAATGAAACAGTAAAACATAGTTCGTACAGATCAAAGAAAAGAGTAGGTAGAGGTATTGGATCAGGAAAAGGTAAGACGTCAGGAAGCGGACATAAAGGTCAAAAAGCCAGGTCAGGGGTAGCAATAAATGGTTTTGAAGGTGGACAAATGCCACTTCATAGAAGACTCCCTAAATTTGGTTTCAAAAACTTTGCTAAGAAAAATTATTATGAATTGAATTTAGACTCAATTCAAAAACTAATAGACAAGAATTCTATAAAAGAGGATCAGTCAATTAATATTCTTCTTTTAAAAAAATTAGGAATAGTAAAAAATAAAGATAAAAGATCTCTTAAAATTCTTGGCACAGGTGAGCTAAAAGCAAAAAATCCTATTGAGTGCGTGAAAGTTACAAAATCAGCTGAGGATAAAATAAAAAAACTTGGTATAGAACTAAAGATCAATTAAGGAAAATAGTTATAATGGCATCTGCTGCTGAAAAATTAGCATCTAACTTTAACTTTAGTGTATTTTCGAAAGCCACGGAACTGAAGCGAAGAATTTGGTTTACTTTAGGTGCTTTAATTATTTATAGATTTGGTACCTACATTCCACTACCTGGAATTGATATAGAGCAATTGAAATTACTCGTTGAAACAAACCAAAGCGGAATTCTTGGAATGTTTGATGTTTTTGCAGGTGGTGCGATAAGTCGTATGGCCATATTTGCATTAGGAATAATGCCATATATATCTTCTTCAATCATAATGCAGCTAATGACGAGTGTATCGCCGCATTTAGCTAATCTTAAAAAAGAGGGCGAACCTGGAAGACGTAAAATTACTCAATATACAAGATATGGAACAGTAATATTGGCGCTTCTTCAAGGGTATGGTATCTCTGTAGGCCTTGAATCGGCAGGTAAAGTTGTAACAGATCCAGGCCTATTCTTTAGATTATCAACTACGATTACCTTAACTGGCGGAACAGTATTTTTAATGTGGCTTGGTGAGCAGATTACAAGCCGTGGCATAGGAAATGGTATTTCATTAATAATTTTCTCAGGAATTGTAGCTGAAATTCCAAGCGCTCTAATTAATACTATGACCTTGGGAAGGCAGGGAACTATATCCACAATCACACTATTACTCTTATTAATAATGATTATTGCTATCGTAGTTTTCATTGTTTTTATGGAAAGAGCTCAAAGAAGGTTGATAGTTCAATACCCAAAAAGGCAAATGGGTAATAAAATGTTTGCTGGTGATAGTTCTCATTTACCCTTAAAACTTAATACTGCTGGAGTAATACCTGCAATTTTTGCATCTTCAATACTATTGCTTCCAATAACCATTGCAAATTTTAATGTATCAGCTGAGCCTGGACTTTTAAATGATATTGCGGCACTTCTAGGCAGGGGCCAGCCCGCTTATATGTTACTATATGCTTCAGCAATAATCTTTTTTGCTTTTTTCTATACTTCAATCGTTTTTAACCCTTCTGAAACGGCAGATAACCTAAAGAGACAGGGAGGATTTATTCCTGGAATACGTCCAGGAGAAAAAACAGCAGAATATATTGACTTTGTTCTCTCTAGAATCACAACCATAGGCGCGATGTACCTAGCTTTTGTTTGTATATTACCAGAAATATTAATATCTCAGTACTCAATTCCTTTTTATCTTGGAGGTACATCTCTACTTATTGTTGTAGTTGTTGGCATGGACACAGTAGGACAAATACAAAGTCACTTGTTTGCCTATCAATATGAATCTCTAATTAAAAAATCACGACTGAGAGGATCACGGCGATGAATATAGTTTTGTTTGGACCCCCAGGTGCCGGCAAAGGAACTCAAGCAAAATTGATATGTGAAAAATATTTCCTTAATCATCTCTCAACAGGTGATCTATTAAGAAAAGAAAGCAGTAAAGAAACAAGTTTAGGTATTCAAATAAAAAATACAATAAATGATGGTAAATTAGTATCGAATGAAACGACGATTGAATTGATAAAGCAATTTATAAATGAAAATAAAAATAATAATAAAGGTTTCCTGTTTGATGGTTTCCCAAGAAATAAAAAACAGGCTGAGCTACTCGACCATTTAATGGAAAGCATTAATGAAAAAATACTCTGTGTGATTTTGCTTAATGTTAACGAAGATGTATTAAAGGAAAGAATTATGAATAGGAGTACAACAGAAGGTCGATCTGATGATAACTTGGAAACATTATCTAAGAGACTTCATACCTACTCTTCTGAAACAGAGCCTTTAATTGAATACTATTCTTCCCAGAATCTTGTTAGAAAAGTTCACGGGACAGGAGAAATAAGTGATATAAATCAAGGGATTAGTTCTCATATAGAGGCCTCTTTAAATGCTTGACCAATTGATCAATAATCATATAATCCCGCATTCTCTCAATAATTCTTTTTTTAGGTTCTAATCATGGCAAGGATTGCTGGTATAAACATTCCAACACAAAAGAAGCTAAAAATAGCACTCACTTACGTATACGGTATTGGCAACAAGGTTTCTAACGATATTTGTTTAAAAGCAAATGTTGATTCAAATGCAAGAGTTCAAGATTTATCAGAATCAGAAATTAAAAATATTTCAGATGTCATATCTTCTTCATTTTTAGTTGAAGGTGATTTAAGAAGAGAAGTTTCAGGTAATATTAAAAGATTAAAAGATCTAGGAACTTATAGAGGTGTAAGACATAGAAGAAATTTACCTTGCAGAGGTCAAAGAACTCACACTAACGCTCGAACAAAAAAAGGTAAAGCAATAGCAATTGCGGGTAAGAAGAAAGTTACTAAATAATCATGGCTGAAGCAAAGGCAACTAAAAAAAAGAAGCAACGAAAAAGTATTATATCAGGGCTCGCCTATATAAATGCGACCTTTAATAATACAATGATTACTATTACAGATGAGCAGGGCAATAGTATCGCCTGGTCTTCTGCAGGGGTTAAAGGCTT
>CABYGA010000030.1 GCA_902518415.1 uncultured Pelagibacteraceae bacterium
TATAAAATGGCATTGTTTCTATCTACTTATATTAATCGCATAGACAAGAAAGGTCGTGTTTCAGTACCTTCATCATTCAGAAGTGTACTTGAACAAAATGGCCTTAAGGGAATGATTTGTTACCCTTCACCAACCCTTCAATCAATTGAAGGCTGTGCAATTAATCGAATGCAAAAAATAAGTGACGCGATTGAGTCTGCTGGACCTTTTAGTGAAGAAAGAAATACTTTTTCATCTTCTATATTTGCAGACAGTCATCAAATTCATTTTGATCAAGAAGGTAGAGTAATAATACCTGGTGAATTAATTGTATCAGCAGGAATTATTGATCAAGTTTCATTTGTAGGAATGGGCGAAACATTTCAAATGTGGAATCCGACTACATACGAAGACTATAAAAAAGATAAATCAAATAGTGCGAAGAATAATTTAGCAAATCTCAAATGGAGTAATCAATAACTAATGAAAACAGGAGGATAATTTCATGGTTTTAAATTTAAGCGTTCCAGAACTAAAAGAACTTAAGCCTAAGATAACTGTGTTTGGAGTCGGAGGTGCAGGTGGCAATGCGATCAACAACATGATTGAAGCAGGTTTATCAGGTGTTGAGTTTGTAGCAGCCAATACTGATGCACAAGCCCTTTCTAAATCATTAAGTGACTCTAAGATGCAACTAGGAGTTCAAGTAACAAAAGGTCTTGGCGCGGGATCACATCCTGATATTGGAAAGTCTTCAGCTGATGAAACTAAGCATGAAATCATGGAACGTTTAGAGGGAACTAATATGCTTTTTATCACGGCTGGTATGGGTGGAGGCACTGGTACAGGTGCTGCACCAGTAATTGCACGGGTAGCAAAAGAATTGGGCATCCTCACTGTTGCAGTTGTTACAAAACCATTTCAATTTGAAGGAGCTGGCCGAATGCGTATCGCCGAGCAAGGCCTCAAAGAATTAGAGCATTTAGTAGATACAACAATTGTAATACCTAACCAAAACTTATTCAAAGTCGCTGATGAAAAAACAACTTTCGCAGATGCTTTTTCAATGGCAGATGATGTTTTACATGCAGGGGTAAGAAGTATTACAGATTTAATGGTTGTTCCTGGACTTATAAATTTAGATTTTGCAGATGTAAAAACAATCATGAATAACATGGGGCGCGCCATGATGGGAACAGGAGAAGCTTCTGGTGAAAATAGAGCCATTGAATGTGCCCATAATGCCGTAACGAACCCATTACTTGATGACTATTCACTTGATGGAGCTAAAGGACTTCTCATTAATATAACTGGTGGAACTGACCTTACTCTTCATGAAGTCGACAAAATTACAAATGAGATTCGAGAACAGGTTCATCCTGATGCAGATGTAATTGTGGGATCAATTTTTGACGACAAACTTGAAGGCAAGGCAAGAGTTTCTGTTGTAGCCACAGGATTAGACTCACATCCAAAGCCAACTAAATCAATTGTAGATTTACAAATAACAAGAAATTCTGCTGTATCATCAATGGCGGCTATACCAGCAGCAAATTCAAACTCAGTACAGGCTTCGTTAAGCAATGAAGATATGAATGAAGAAGTAAATGAAAATTCTGATCCATATATGTTCATGGATGGGGAGGATTCAGATATTCACTCTGAAACTGATATTGAAGATACGCAAGTTATGATAGAACCAGAAATGGCAGCTGAAGAAGAAGTTGAGCCAGAGCCAATCACTGAACCAGAGATGATTACTGAGGATGGGGCTCCTAATAGCATAATGGATTTAATAAATGCTAATAGAGAAAATAATGAGTCAGATGCACCTGATCTTTTTAGTGGTCCAAACATTCATCAATTAGACGACATAAATGATACTAAAGATGAAGAAAAAGCTGAAGAAAGTGAAACTGATCAGGATTTATTAGAAATTCCTTCATTTCTTAGAAGACAGAGTAAATGACGAGTAAAGAATTGGCTCACAAGCCAGTTCTTATAAATGAGATAATAAAGTTAACCAGGCCTAAAGATAATGAAACGTACTTCGATGCAACATTTGGAAATGGAGGATACTCGAAAGAATTTCTTGAGCTCACTAACTGCAATATTATTGCAATTGATAGGGATCCATTTGCTAATCAAATTGCTAATGAATTTAAAAAAAAATATGGCAAAAGGTTCGATTTTTTCCATTCTAAATTTAGTAAAATTAACGAAGTTATGGAAAAAACCGAGGAAAAAGAAATTGACGGTTTCGTATTTGATATAGGAGTTTCATCAATGCAATTAGATTTTCCAGAAAGAGGTTTTTCTTTTATGAAAGAGGGTCCATTAGATATGCGAATGGGTCAAGAAGGAACAACTGCGTATGATGTGGTAAATTCAAAAAGCCATGAAGAATTAGCTGATATCATTTATTATTATGGTGATGAAAAAAACTCCAGAAGAATTGCCCGAGAAATTGAAATTTACCGTAAATCAAAAAAAATTGAAACAACTTTAGAACTAGCAGAAGTTATCAAAAAATGTTTCTCAAATAAATATTATAAAAAACATCCTGCTACTAAAACTTTTCAGGCTTTAAGAATTTATATAAATAATGAATTAGAAGAACTACATTCTGGCCTTAATCACGCATTAAAATATTTAAAAAAAAATGGAAATTTATGTGTTGTTACCTTCCATTCGCTTGAGGATAGACTTGTGAAAAACTTTTTAAGAATAGCAAGTCAAAATAACAAGATAAATAAAGTTCTCAAACCTAGTAAAGAAGAGATTGAATATAATTCACGCTCAAGATCAGCCAAGCTAAGGTTTTACGAGAAGAATAATCTAGAATTTGGTTATGTACCTATTGAAGATTTGGGATTTAAACAATCATGATTAGTAGTTTATTTAAAATTTTCTCAGTGATCATCTTATTAATAGGATTGCTTGCAATAATGATCATAAAAAATATATCAGCTGAAAAACAAAACTATATCAATGAACTAGAAATTACCCTTAGAGAAGAGCAAAATAAGAGTGAGCTTTTTAAAATAGAATGGGATCATATGATCTCACCTATCAATTTAAAAAAAATATCTGAAATGGTCATATCCAATGATTATACTAAATACTTCGTAGTTTTAGACAAAGATGATCTGGGTCAAGAAAATCAGGTATTCCAGGATATCATTGCAGTTGATATGCCTTCAAAGAAAATTATAAGCCCTGCACGTTAGAATTTTGTGAGAAAGAGAAAAAATTCTGGAAAAAAGAAAATAGATATTTATCAAAAAAGTTTTTCATTTACTCATCGATACAATGCTGAAAAATTTGCTATTGAGAAAATAAATTCAATAAAGCAAAGCTTCGCACTTAAGATTAATAATCGTCTAATTTTGTCAGCAATCTTATTCAGTACTTTGTTTATTGCTATTACAATTAAAATGATTGAAATTAATCTCTTCTATGTTGAAAAAAACCGTTATTTTGTGTCATCGATAGATGAGGAAAGGCGTAACATATTAGATAGAAACAATATTTCTCTAACAGCTAACTTACAAATGTCTGATGTTGGTATTGATCCTAAAAAAATCTATGATCGTGAGTCATTCATAAAGAAAGTTTCATCTTTGTATTATGACATATCAGCAAATGATTTAGAAAATAGAATTAACTCTGGTAAATGGTTTTACTTGAAGCGTAATATAAGTCCCAATGAACTTCAGAAAGTTATTGACCTTGGAGAAACTGGTATAGAGATTAAAGATATTTATAAGAGAAAGTATCTTCATAAAGAGCTATTTAGCCATCTGATAGGAAAAGTAGATATTGATAACGATGGTGTTTCAGGAATGGAAAAATCATTCAACGCATCATTAAATAATCAAAATGAAAGCGATGTTATCTCCTCAGTAGATACAAGAATACAACATATAGTAAGAGATGAAATATTGGATTCTATGAAGTTATACAAAGCGACTGGTGGATCAGGGCTTGTTATGGAGGTAAATACTGGTGAAATTTTATCCATGGTTTCACTCCCTGACTTTGATCCTAATAGTAAAAATTTTGACGAAAATTCGACATTTAATAAAAACACTCTGGGTGTTTATGAATTTGGTTCAGTTATGAAAATATTTACAACCGCAATTGGAATTGAAGAAAATATATTTAAGCCTAATACACTTTATGAAATTGATGATCATATTTATATTGATAAGCATAAAGTGCATGATGTTCATCGCCCCTGTGAAACTAAAAAATGTACAGTTGAAGAAATATTTGTGCATTCATCTAATGTTGGCACTATTAAAATGATTAGAGACATTGGGCCTGATTTACAAAAAAAATATCTATTAGATCTCGGCTTATTGAATCAGGTAATTATTAATTTACCAGAACGAGCAGAACCACTCGTTCCTGATCCTTGGACAATGGCTAGTACTGAGTCCATCTCATATGGCTATGGACTTTCAATATCTCCTCTTCATTTAGCTTTAGCTACTTCAACGGTATTAAATGGAGGTTACATAATAGAGCCGTCATTGATAAAAAAAGATAATCAGTTATTCAAAAATCAAATATTTTCAGAACAAACAAGTGAGATTATGAGATACTTACTCAATCGCGTCGTAGACGAAGGAACAGCAAAAGATGCCTTTGGTAAAGAGTCGAGTAAAAAATTCGTAGGTAAAGATAGTGATTACAAATACTTAGTTGGAGGTAAAACAGGCACTGCAGAGAAAATTAGTAATAAGGCATATTCAAGCGATAAATTAACTACTTTTATATCATCCTTTCCTATCAATAAGCCTAAATATCTCGTGCTTGTTTCACTAGATAATCCAGAAGGAGTAATTGGTGAGTATGATACTCCTTATAATACATGGGGTTATAGCGATGCAGGATGGAATGTAGCTAGAACTTCACGATTAATAATTGATAGAATAAGTCCTATTTTAGACACAAAAAGTAAATATTTACCAAGTGATAATTTATTAATTAATACATCACTGCAATAAATGACAAATAGTCGTCTCCTGAAAAAAATAAATTCAGACAAGGTTAAGTACAAAGATATTTGCTCTGACTCGAGAAAAATAAAGAAAGGTGATATTTTCTTTGCAATCCCCGGAAGTAATGCTGATGGGCTGAAGTATGTGAATGATGCAGTAGCTAAAGGTGCCTCTGCAATAGTTACTCCAATCAGAAAAAAAATAAAGATTTCATCAAAAATCCCAATTTATAAGGTAAAAGATATTCGAAAAGAAATTTCTTTAGCAGCATTCGTAGTCCATAGTGAAACAATAGAAAAAAAAATCGCTGTGACAGGAACAAATGGAAAAACATCAGTAACTTATTTTTTAAATTATATATTATCAAATTTAGGAGAAAAAACTGCAACAATAGGTACGTTAGGTAATTCTCTGATAAAAAAATTTAATACTGGAAATCTAACTTCTCCTGAGCCAGTTGACTTATCAAAACAGTTAAGAAAATTAAGTAATAATAAGATTAAGTATCTTGTAATGGAAGCATCAAGTCATGGCTTACATCAAAAAAGGTTTTATGGATTAAAATTTGATGCTTGTGTACTTACAAACATTTCACAAGATCACTTAGATTATCATAAAACTATGTCACATTACATAATGAGTAAGCTCAAACTATTTTCTGATTATGTAAAAAAGGATAGTAAGATTATAGTTAACTCTGAAACTAAATATATTGATAGAGTTAAAAGATATTTAGAGAAAGAAAGCAATATTAGTCCAATATATTTTCAAAAAAATAATAAATTTAAAATAGTTAAGATAAAAAAAAATAAGTACAACGTAACGATAGTCGATGTAAAATTTGGTAAAGAGCTTAAAAAATTTAAGTTTGCTAACTTTCCATTATTTCAAATACACAACTTCTTATTGGCAACATTAACACTTTATTCTATGGGTCACAATTTAACTAAGATTCAAAAGTTAAGTCTAAAATGTCCTTCAGTACCAGGTCGCATGGAATTTGTTGGGAATACAAGA
>CABYGA010000031.1 GCA_902518415.1 uncultured Pelagibacteraceae bacterium
ATTGAAATTGCTAAATTTGATAAGATTGAGATTGAATCTATTAGCGTAAAACTCGATAAAAAAGAGATTGATAAGCGAATAGAAATGATTGCTAAATCTCAAAGAACTTATAAAGAAAAACCTGACGATTATAAGTCAAAAAAAGATGACTCTATTCTACTTGATTATGAAGGCACAATTGATGGAAAAAATTTTGATGGCGGTAAGGCAGAGAACCAAACAATAGTACTGGGGTCAGGCAGATATATTAAGGATCTTGAAGATGGGCTGGTTGGATGCAAAAAAGGTGATAAGAAAAATGTCAAAGTTAAATTTCCTGCTGATTATAATGCAAAAGAACTTCAGAATGCTGATGCTGTATTTAAGTGTGAAATTAAAAAAGTAAGTTCACCAGAAGAGTCTAAAGTTAACGATGATTTGGCCAAATCAATGGGAGCTGAAAATTTAAAGGATTTAAAATCCAAAGTGGAAACTCAGATGAAAACAGAGTACAACGATTTAACTAAAAACTTAGATAAGAAAAACTTATTTGAGGAGCTTCAAAAAATTCACGATTTTGAATTGCCACAGGATTTGATAGATGCTGAATTCAACAATTTATCTGCCAATTACCTTCAATCTCAAAACCCTTCTTCTATTGATCATCAAAAGGAAATAAAGGACCATAAGCTTTCTGCAGAAAATGAAAAAAAATTCAAGGAAGATGCAAAAAATAGGATTGAAATGGGGTTAATTTTACAGGAAATAGGTAAAGTAAATAAAATATCTGTTACACCTGAAGAAATGAATAAAGCCTTATTTGAGTATGCTAGTAACTTTAAAGGACAAGAGCAAAAAGTCATTGATTATTATAGGAGTAATCAAGAAGCCTCAATGCAACTACAGGCTCCATTATATGAGAACAAAATTGTAGACTTTATTTTATCTAAGGTTAAATTGAAAAAGAAAGAAGTTGACGTAGATTCGTTCATTAAATTTTACAATAACGTTAATGAAGTAGCGAAACCAGCTACTAAAAAGAAGGCTGCTAAAAAGAAAACAGTTAAGAAAAAATCTAAATAATAAAATGGATAGTAATAAAATATTTAATCAGCTTGTTCCTATGGTCGTAGAGCAGACTGGTAGAGGTGAAAGGGCTTTTGATATCTACTCTAGGCTTCTCAAAGAGAGAATTATTTTTTTAGTTGGCCCAGTAAATGACAGTATGGCATCATTAGTTTCCGCTCAGCTTTTATTTTTAGAGTCAGAAAATCCTGAGAAAGAAATATCGTTATACATAAATTCACCTGGTGGTGTCGTTAGCGATGGTTTGGCAATTTATGATACAATGCAATTCATTCAATCACCTGTTTCCACGCTATGTTTTGGACAAGCCGCATCCATGGGATCGTTTTTACTCGCCGCCGGTGAAAAGGATAAAAGATTTGCACTTCCAAACAGCAGAATTATGGTACACCAGCCTTCTGCAGGTTTTCAGGGTCAGGCAACAGATATTGAAATACATGCAAAAGAAGTTTTGGCTCAAAAATCCAATCTTAATAAAATTTACTCAAAGCATACAGGCCAACCCGTTGAAGCTATTGAAGAAGCACTTGAAAGAGATAACTTTATGTCGCCAACCGATGCTCAAAAATTTGGTATAATTGATAGTATTCAAGAAAAACGAGTTGCCCCAAAAATTGAGAAATAGCCTCAAATAGAGCCCTTAATTAACTGTTTATAAACAATTTTTTTATTAGATTTGCCAAATTTAATTGTTTTTTGGGTTTAATAATGGTTTCTTAGTGCAATATTGATTCGAAATTTTAAATAATAATGGTTGAAAACAGCAACGATAATAAAAGTAAGAATACACTTTATTGCTCTTTTTGTGGCAAAAGCCAGCATGAGGTAAAAAAACTCATTGCAGGTCCAACAGTATTTATTTGTGATGAGTGTGTTGAACTTTGTAACGATATCATTCAGGAAGAAAATAAAGAGACAAAAGCAAAGTCTTCCAGTCGCATTCCTACTCCAAAAGAGATTTGTGAGACTCTTGATGAATTTGTAATTGGACAGAAAGATGCCAAATATAATCTTTCAGTTGCCGTACACAATCATTATAAAAGAATTGAGCATTCAAGCTTTAAATCAGATGTAGAACTTTCTAAGTCAAATATTTTATTAATTGGTCCAACGGGATGTGGTAAAACTTTACTAGCGCAAACCTTAGCGAGAATATTAGATGTTCCTTTCACAATGGCTGATGCCACTACTCTTACTGAAGCTGGTTATGTGGGGGAGGATGTAGAAAATATAATTTTAAAACTTCTTCAAGCCTCAGATTATAATGTTGAAAGAGCACAAAGAGGTATTGTTTATATTGACGAGATTGACAAAGTCAGTCGAAAGTCTGAAAATCCTTCAATAACAAGAGATGTTTCAGGAGAAGGTGTTCAGCAAGCTCTCCTTAAAATAATGGAAGGCACTGTTGCAAGTGTCCCGCCACAAGGTGGAAGAAAACATCCTCAGCAAGAATTCCTTCAAGTTGATACTACAAATATACTTTTTATCTGTGGAGGAGCTTTCTCTGGTCTTGATAAATTAATTAATAAAAGATCTAAAGGTACTGGTATTGGGTTTCAAGCGAACGTAAAAAAATATGAAGAAAAGTCAGGAGGCAATAGTCTTATGGACTTAGAGCCAGAAGATTTGCTAAATTACGGTCTGATACCAGAGTTTGTAGGAAGATTGCCAATTGTCACAACCTTAACAGACCTTGATGAAGAATCTCTGATGAAAATACTACAAGAACCAAAAAATGCACTGGTCAAACAGTATCAAACACTATTTGGTATGGAAGATGTTAAGTTAATTTTATCCAAAGACGCTTTAAGCGTGATTGCAAATAAAGCAATTGCTAGAAAAACTGGAGCAAGGGGACTAAGGTCAATTCTTGAAAATATTCTTTTGGACACAATGTTTGAACTTCCATCTCTCGAAGGGGTCGAGGAAGTTGTTATAAACGCGGAGGTCGCTGAAGGTAGAGCAAGGCCTTTATATATTTATTCTGATACTAAAAAGTCTTCTGAAACAAGCGCTTAGCTGCCCAAAACACCTACCTTCTTGAAAATCATTTTTTTATGCACATTTAATATGTGGCTCCTTATTAATTAACTTTACTAAAGAGTGCTTTAAATTTCTTATTAATAATAACAAAAACGATTCATTTATGAGTGAAAATAATATCCCAGTATTGCCTCTTAGAGATATAGTAGTGTTCCCGCACATGGTAGTCCCTCTTTTTGTTGGTAGAGATAAATCTGTAAAAGCACTTGAAAAGGTAATGGCTGGCGATAAGCGTATTATGTTAATTACACAAAAAAAAGCATCTGTAGATGATCCTAAAAAGGATGATTTATTTGATTTCGGAACCGTAGCGAATGTATTGCAGTTATTGAAGCTTCCTGATGGAACAGTAAAGGTTTTAGTAGAGGGATTGCAACGTGCCTCAATTAACATGTTTGCTGATAAAGAAACCTATCTTGAATCAAATATTGATTTAATTGAAGAAAATATAGATACGACAGATAAAAAAATCAGAGCGCAATCTAAATCAATTACTGAATCGTTTGATAAATATGTAAGCTTAAACAAAAAAATACCTCCAGAAGTAATAGGAACAATAAATGAGATAGATGACCTATCTAAGTTAAGCGATACAATTGCATCTCACTTGTCGATCAAGCTTTCTGATAAACAAGAAATATTAGAAGCGATAGATTTATCAGATCGTTTTGAGAAGATTATGAATTTTATTCAAGCAGAACTTGATGTAATGCAAGTTGAAAAGAAGATTAGAGGCAGAGTTAAGAACCAAATGGAGAAAACTCAACGAGAGTATTATTTAAATGAGCAAATGAAAGCGATCCAGAAAGAACTTGGTGAAGGTGAAGATGGTAAGGATGATGTACAAGAATATGAGGAAAAAATCGAGACAACAAAATTGTCTAAAGAAGCTCGTGAGAAATGCTACACTGAGATGAAAAAATTGAAGTCGATGAGTCCGATGTCGGCTGAATCAAGCGTAATACGTAATTACCTTGATTGGATCTTATCCATACCTTGGAACAAGAAGACAAAAGTTAAAAAAGATATAAATTTTGCAGAAAAAGTTCTAAATGAAGATCATTATGGCCTAGAAAAAGTAAAAGAAAGAATTCTTGAATATTTGGCAGTTCAGCAAAGAATTAAAAAAATGAAAGGGCCAATCCTTTGTTTGGTTGGCGCTCCTGGCGTTGGAAAGACATCATTGGGTAAATCTATTGCTCGCTCTACTGGAAGAAAATTTGTGCGTATGTCACTTGGTGGTGTGCGTGATGAGGCGGAGATTAGGGGTCATAGAAGGACTTATATTGGATCTTTACCTGGTAAGGTCTTGCAAATGATGAAAAAAGCTGGTTCCTCTAACCCTTTATTCTTATTAGATGAGATTGATAAGCTCGGAGCTGACTATAGGGGAGATCCTTCTTCGGCTTTGCTTGAGGTACTTGATCCAGAGCAAAATAACTCATTCAACGACCACTATCTTGAGGTTGATTATGACTTGTCAGATACTATGTTCATTACAACTGCGAATACATTAAGAATGCCGCCAGCATTATTGGATAGAATGGAAATAATAAGAATAGCAGGCTACACTGAAGATGAAAAATTAGAAATCGTGAAGCAACACCTTGCGCCGCAGATGCTAGAAAAGCATGGCTTAAAAAAAGATGAACTAATTTTAGATGACTCGGCAATTTTAGGTTTAATCAGATATTATACGCGTGAAGCGGGAGTGAGAAGTCTTGAAAGAGAGCTTTCAAATCTCGCACGTAAAACTGTAAAGAAAATTGTAGCTGGTGAAGTTGCATCAATAAAAATTGATGAAAATAATTTGAATGACTTCGCTGGTGTTAGAAAGTTCAAGTATGGCGAAATTGACAATGATGATCAAGTTGGAATTGTTACAGGACTTGCCTGGACTGAGGTAGGTGGGGACATATTGCCAATTGAGTCTGTTATCATGCCGGGTAAGGGCAGAATGACTATTACCGGAAAGTTGGGCGATGTAATGAAAGAATCAATCCAAGCAGCTAAGTCCTATGTTCGTTCAAGATGTATAGAGTTTGGGATCAAACCAACTATTTTTCCGCAAAGAGATATTCACATACACGTTCCAGAAGGAGCTATACCTAAAGATGGACCATCCGCTGGCCTTGGCATGGTGACTTCAATCGTATCTGTTTTAACCGGCATTCCTGTAAGAAAAGATATTGCAATGACTGGCGAGGTAACTTTACGTGGAAAGGCCCTCGGAATTGGAGGACTCAAAGAGAAATTATTAGCAGCACTTAGAGCTGGAACAAAAACAGTAATCATTCCAAAAGAAAATGAAAAGGATATGGCTGATATTCCTGATAATGTCAAAAGTGGTCTTGAGCTGATCTTTGTTGACAATGTAGATGAGGTATTAAAAATTGCCTTAACTAAGCCCCTGCTTCCAATCGAGTGGAATGAGGATGAATCCCCTAAATCTTCCAGTGAGCTACACCCCCACAAAAAGTGGTGGGCGATGACAGGTTCGAACTGCCGACATTCACGGTGTAAACGTGACGCTCTTCCAGCTGAGCTAATCGCCCGGAAAGACTGTTATATATCTATTTTATAGAAGGTAAAATGTAATTTGTTAAAAAAAT
>CABYGA010000032.1 GCA_902518415.1 uncultured Pelagibacteraceae bacterium
CATATATTGATGACAGCACTATTTGGAGTTTTCTCTTTCAGATCTCTTTTTGCACCTGACGGCATGGCAAAAGAGTTTAGCATGGATAAAAGCAGTATTTATATTATTCGCGTATTAGGAGCATTTATAACGCCATTTTTTCTTATAGGTGTTTATTTAATATTTAGACCAAACGGACCTGAAGGTGCTTGGGCTTATTATAATCTAATATTCTTATTAGGCTTAATTTTATCTATATATGATACGACTTTTTATCTAAAAGGAATAGATACAGAAACAGGCGCAAAGAATTCAATTACTGATCTTATTATCGGCGCGTTTACTGTAGTGGCATCGATAATATTAATCATAGGTCTATCCGATAAGATATATATTTAAAATAACTATTTTAACTTAATTATTATTCTAAAACTGACTTTCTAAGTTGTTCAGCACCCTCTATGATTCTAGTTGTAGGACGACTGAAATAGGCATCAGAATCAAAGGAATAAATATTATCTGACTTAAAGGGTCTTAAAAAATTAATTTCCTTATTATTTTTTAATTTTTCAGCAAACAATTTATTTTCATGCAGCTTGTACCCACAGCAGATTACCGCTATATCATCTGGATCTGACTCAATTATTTCTTCGATACTAATAACTCGCGAATGCTCACCTTTTTGACCAATAGCAGATCGAAAGCCAGCAATTTCAATTTGTTCAGGTACCCAATGTCCTGCCGAAAAATAGGGATCAATCCACTCAAGTGATAGAATTTTGCGAGAGTACTTTGGCAACCTATCCAGTTTATCTCTTCTAGTTATTGCCTTATCAACATGTTGTTTAGCTTCCTTTTCTGCATCTAACTGCTCTCCTAGCTTGAGTATTTCAGAGCATATTTCTTCAAACGATTTTCCATTTAATGAAATGATTTGAGTTGATGACGGCAAAGTACACAAAGTACCTCTAAGAACTACCTCTATCTCACTACTTGAAATTGCACACACATCACAGAGACCTTGGGTAATAATAACATCTGGCTTTAATTCATTGAGTAACTGAGTATTTATTTCATACAAAGGCAGTTTACTCTGAACCTTTTTTCTAACTTGTGTATCAATTTCGTATTGGTCTTGATTTGAGTCAATTGAGGAATTGGTAATTACCTTAAGTTCTTTTAAGCTTCTGGGGTAGTTGCATTCATGACTAATGGCAACTAGATTATCTTTTAGTCCAATATCACAAACTATTTCACTAGCACTAGGCAGTAAACTTGCAATTCGCATTATATCTAATCATGTTCACCATCTTTTCCTCTAAAGGATTTTAGATCGTAAATTTGAGGTCTGTTTTTTGCTGTATTGAAGACAAAAGCAGTAATAAAAATTGCAGCAATAAATAGTACGTGTGCAATGGAGGTTATTCCAAAGACAAAAATACTGTCAACTATGTATAAAGAAAACACACCACTCCACATAAAAGCAAGTATCTGCATAACCATATGTCTTACTTTTAGATTAGTAATGTTACTAAGGGGATTAATGTTTGGATCCATAATTGAGGACCATATTTTTTTGATAAAATTCATATTAAGTAAATAGTTTCATTGTTATTAAAAAGCAAGTCTATTGAAATAATGTTGCCGTATCTTGAACGTCTTTGAGAAACTTTTTTCTTATTTTTTCCGATACAAAAGGGACAGCAAAATATCGTTTATAGAGTATATTTTTAATGCCACATATATGAAAAACGCCTCTTTTTAGACGTCTTATCGGTAGATTTAAAAAGAAAGTCGTTATCGCCAATCTTGGTGATCCATACGTACAAAAAATAATTGCTTTCTTGTCACCCAGATTGCCTTGAGGATATCCGTAATTACCAACCAGTTGTTTAAAGGTAAATGCCCATGGTGGAGCCAATACCTTATCAATCCAGCCTTCCAGAATTGCTGGCATTCTAAAATTCCAAATTGGTGCAATAAGAACAATGGTATCACTTGCATCAATTCGACTTCTGTGGTCAAGAACATCTGGCCCTGGATTACCGCCCGCATAAACAGGGTCAAATTTGTCTTTATAAAGGTCGACTATATCAACGCTATGTCCTGCTTTTTCAGCACTTTCAATAAATGTATTTTTAATGGCAGCATTGAACGAGTTATCATCGTAATGCCCATAAACAATAAAAAACCGTCTACTTTTTTTCTCTCTCACTTTGTAACCTCTTCACAGCTAGTATTGTCTGATTCTTAGACATTTTGTTGAAAAAACTATTTATTTTTTCATAGCCATTCAAATATCCATCTTCTTCTAACCAAGTAAGAAGCATGTATAAATAGTAATCTGCAGCAGTGATATAATTTCCACATAGATATGTATTCATACTTGTATCAATAAATTTAAGATAGGTATTTATAATTTCTTCAGCTTTACGTATTAAGTCAGACTCACTATTTTTAGATGTGTAGTGATCTGGGTGGTATATTAGCAGTATTATTGGATAGACAGATGATGATAAAAAAGACATGAATTGATTAAATTTATCACGCTCAATTGAATTTGATTTTGGGACAAGTCGTCCACCTTTATTTACTAAATGGTAAACTATATTCATGCTTTCGATCATATATTGACCATTAGATAATTTAATCATTGGAACCCGACCTAACGGGTTATGCTTAAGAATTTCTTGATTTGTTTTTACATTTATTTCATCTACATGAATAAAATTATAATCAATGTTAAACTCGTGGAATAAATACTCAACAACATCAGAGCCAGTTTCTGATCTACCGTATAAGACATAATTAGACACTAAGGATAACCAGCGCGTGCAAACTTTACGAGAGTTGTATAAATTTTCCCATTCTTTTCACTTTGAGCTTCTTCAGGGATTGATGATTTACCAGTAATGACAAATAATGTTTTCCCATCATCTCCACCAAGCATGCATGCATAAGCTCTGTCTGGGGTAGCTAATCTATCTGTAATGACACCCCCTTCCTCAAACCTTATAACTTCAGATGTGGTAGGGGAAGCAACCCACACTCCATTACCTTCATCAAGGCAAATACCATCAGGTACTGGAAAAGGTGTAATGGAACCCTCTTTAACCTGCAAATTTAATAGTTTATAAATAGTTGCTAATGCAAATCTCACACCAATGTAATACCAGGTAGGCATCATTTTAGCCCAGACTTTTCTATTACTCAGCCGTTTATCTAGGCCAATATCAAATGATGTGAGTCTTCCTGCATAGGTCTCTCCAATAATCATTTTCTTCCCATCAGGAGTAATTACAGTTCCATTTGGAAAATCTAATTTTTTTGCAGCAACTTTTGCATTGCCTTGTGGATCAACATGAATAAGACAAGTTGGCTTTACATCTCTTGCATGATGCAAAGAGCCAAAGTTTCCAACATAAGCATCTCCATCTTTATCCACTACCATGTCATTGCATCTGAATGGCGTTAGCTTAGATAAGTCTGAGTGAAGTGAGAGTTCATTGTTGCTGTATTTCATTATTTTTCGATCAAGCATCGAAACAATGAGCAAGTCCCCATTAGGCAACCATCCTAACCCAGAAGGTTGATTAGGGATTTCAACTATTTTTTCAATTTTACCACTAAGATCCAACGTCATTACTGAATGTTGGTAAAAGTCTGAAAACCATAATTTATTATCGTACCACCTAGGTCCTTCCCCAAAATGAAGATTTTCAGCTAATAAAGTAAACATCAGGTAATTATAATTGTGATTTTAACTTAAACTATCGTTTTTTTGGGATTGATGGAAAAAACCAATCAGAGTTTTAATTTATTTGAAATTATTGATAAAGAGTATGCACATTAACTGACTTAAGTCTCCAATGACTGGTAAGTATTTCCCTAAAATCAGTCATTTTTTATTAAATAGCAAAGAAATACCTATATATCTGAATATTATGGTAATAAGCCACATCATATAAAGTACAGTTTTTGTGGATATTACAATCGCTAACGGAAGGAATGCTTAATTTTTCCATGATTCGCTTGAATTTAAGAGATTAAAATATATATTTCAGCATGATACTAATACGACTCAATAAACAGATATGAACTACTCACTTAGTGAATATATGCCTATTTTAATTTTTATCTTCGTAGCACTAGCGATTAGCTGCCTGTTTGTACTCGCCAATTATTTAGCTGCTGTAAGCAATCCGGATTCTGAAAAAAATTCAGCGTATGAATGTGGCTTTGAACAATTTGGAGATTCCAGAATGAAGTTTGACGTTCGTTTTTATCTGGTAACACTATTATTCATCATTTTTGATCTTGAAGTTGCATTTCTTTTCCCATGGGCAGTAACTTTTGGAACGCTTGGATTATTCGGTTTTATCTCAATGATGATTTTTCTCGGAGTACTTACGATTGGATTTATTTATGAGTGGAAGAAGGGCGCCTTAGAATGGCAATAAATACTGACATTCAAGAAACAAGCCCTGAATTAGAAAGGCTAAAAGAACTCTACGCAGATAAAGGCTTTGTTGTAACAAGCGTTAACAATCTTATAAATTGGGCAAGAACAGGCTCACTGCATTGGATGACGTTTGGCTTAGCCTGCTGTGCAGTAGAAATGATGCACGTCGGTACGCCACGTTATGATGTTGAAAGGTTTGGAGCTGCACCAAGAGCATCACCAAGACATGCAGACGTTTTAATAGTTGCTGGAACTCTAACGAATAAAATGGCATCGGCATTACGAAAAGCATATGACCAAATGCCTGAACCTAGGTACGTCATTTCAATGGGAAGTTGTGCAAATGGTGGTGGTTATTATCATTATTCTTATTCCGTTGTAAGAGGGTGTGATCGAATTATCCCAGTCGATGTTTATGTGCCTGGATGCCCACCAACTGCAGAAGGATTGTTATACGGCCTTCTACAACTTCAAAAGAAAATTAGGCGCGAGGGTAATATAAAAAGATAATGTCAAAGAGCATTGAAGTAGCTAAAGAAGCTATAAAAAAAAATTGTAACCCCATTGAAATTTCAGATGATTTCAATCAACTACAAATATCCATTTCCACTAATCAAATTTTAGATGTAGTAGATTATATAAAAAATGATGAGGCTTGTGAATTTAGGCAAATTACTGATATTGCAGGAGTTGATTTCCCTGAACGAACAAAAAGATTTGACGTTATCTACCACTTTTTAAGTTTTAAACATAATAGCCGTTTAAGAATAAAAATAATTGTTGGTGAAGATGAATTTATTCCCAGTATTACATCTATCTTTCCTGCTGCAAATTGGTTTGAACGCGAAGCATTTGATATGTATGGCATTCAATTTAAGGATCATCCTGACTTAAGAAGAATTCTTACAGATTATGGTTTTGAGGGATATCCATTAAGAAAGGATTTTCCACTTAGTGGCAATGTAGAAATTAGATACGACGAAATTGATAAAAAAATAATTCATGAG
>CABYGA010000033.1 GCA_902518415.1 uncultured Pelagibacteraceae bacterium
GATCCTCTGGCAACGGTAGCGGCAGACGCGGTCCTGGTCCAAACATGGACGATGTAATACGTAATGCGCAAAATAAATTCAAAGGCATGATGCCTGGCTCCTTCTTTGGTAAATTGGGACCAATGGTAATTATAGGAGTACTAATATTAATTTGGTTAGCAAGTGGCTTTTACAGAGTACTTCCTGATGAACAAGGTGTAGTTCTTCAGTTTGGAAAATATACAAATACTACACAACCTGGTTTGAATTATCATCTTCCTTATCCAATTGAGAGAGTTTTTACTCCAAAGGTTACTAAGATTAATAGAATTGATGTTGGCTATCGTCAAAGTCCTGACTCGCGGGTTACGGCAATTCGTGATGTTGAAGAAGAGAGCCTGATGTTAACTGGAGATGAAAATATTGTAGACATTGATTTTTCTGTATTTTGGTTAATCAATGACGCTGGAAAATTTTTATTCAATGTTCAGTCCCCTGAATTAACTGTAAAAAGTGCGGCTGAAACAGCTATGCGTGAGTCTATAGGTCAGGCTACAATTCAATCTATATTAACTGAGGGTAGAACTGAAATTGAAGACAAAACTCGAGTCTTAATTCAAGAAATACTCGATGAGTATGGAACTGGAATCACAATAACACAAGTTCAAACACAAAAAGCTGACCCACCTGCTCAAGTCATTGATGCATTTAGAGATGTCCAAGCCGCGCGAGCTGATAGGGAGAGACAGAGAAACGAAGCAGAGTCTTATGCCAATGATATTATCCCAAGAGCACGAGGAGAAGCAGAACAGATACTTCAATTAGCTGAAGGTTATAGGCAAAAAGTGATAGCTGATAGTGAAGGTAAGGCTGCAAGATTTTTATCAATACAGGCAGAGTATGCTAAAGCTCCATCTGTAACTAAAAAAAGAATTTTTTATGAAACAATGGAAGATGTGTTCTCAGACATGGATAAAGTAATTATAGATAAAACAGGAGGTGACTCCGTAGTTCCTTACTTGCCATTACCAGAATTAAAGAAAACACAGGATTAAATTATGAGAGCATCTAGAATTTCACTTTTATTAGTTGGCTTAATTGCTGTAATCTCATATTTTACTTTGTTTACAGTATTGGAGGTAAAAAACGCAATAGTCCTCCAGTTTGGTGACCCCAAAAGAGTAATAACTGAACCAGGTTTGAATTTTAAAATTCCATTTATTCAGAACGTTATATTCATTGATAATAGGATACTTGATATTGACGCCCCTGCAGCTGAGATTATTGCTTCAGATCAAAAAAGACTTATAGTTGATGCATTCGTAAAATTTAAAATTGTTGATGTATTAGAGTTCTATAAAGCTCTTGGTAATGAAAATGTTGCAAGATCAAGAATATCTGCAGTCGTTAACTCAAGAATTCGTGGTGTTCTCGGTGAAGAACCTTTATCTGCAGTGCTTTCAGAAAGTAGATCCAAGTTAATGAAACAAATTACGTCACTTGTTGAAGCAGAAGTTAAAGACTTTGGAATTGAGATAGTTGATGTAAGAATAAAGCGCGCCGATCTTCCTGAGGCAAACAGTCAAGCGATTTTTGCTAGAATGCAAACGGAAAGAGAGAGAGAAGCAAGAGAATTTAGAGCTCAAGGTGCAGAAATGGCTCAAAAGATAAGATCAACTGCTGATAAAGAGGTTACAATTATTAAATCACAAGCAGAAAAAGAAGCTAACATTATACGTGGTGAAGGTGACGGTATGGCTAACAAAGTTTTCGCTGAAGCATTTGGTAAAGATCCTGAATTCTTCGGTTTCTATAGGGCTATGCAGGCCTACACAGAAGGTCTTAATAGTAATGATACAACAATGATCTTATCTCCTGAAAGTGAGTTTTTTGAATACTTTGGAGATTTTAGCGGTTTGGATAATTAAAACTCATATTCTTTCAAAAATTAAATATGACTCAATTCATATTAGGTTCCTTAGGCATGTTATTGATAATCGAAGGTCTTCTTTACGCCTTATTTCCGAGTAGAATGAAAGCAATGATTACCAGTATGTTGAATATGAATAATGACAAATTAAAATGGGGTGGACTAATGTCAGCAATATTAGGCTTTATAATGCTGTGGTCTGTGATTGAGTGATTAAAAAATATTTTATTTTTCCATTATCTCTATTCTTATACTTAAACAGTATAGTCATAACACTTGCATTTACCGGCCCAGATACATTTTCTGATCTAGCTGAAAGCGTTTCCCCATCAGTAGTCAATATTTCAACAACTGGGGTCATAGAGCAAAAAGGACCAGAGGTACCATCTATAGAAGATTTCTTCAACTTCCCGTTCAATATGCCACGATCAGAACCTTCTGAAAGAGAGTTTAGTTCTCTGGGCTCAGGTTTCGTTATATCTGAAGATGGTTTTATAGTTACTAACAATCATGTAGTTGAAAATGCATCCGATATACAGGTCACATTTACAGATGGTGAAAAAATAGAAGCTGAATTGATTGCATTTGATGCAGAAACAGACCTTGCTCTTTTAAAGGTAGATGCAAGTAATCTTGATTATCTTGAATTTGGAGACTCTGATACGGCCAAAGTTGGAAACTGGGTTATGGCAATTGGTAATCCTCATGGTTTAGGGGGAACTGTTACTGCTGGGATAGTATCTGCAAGAGGTAGAATGTTGGGAGGAAGATACGACGACTTTATTCAAACGGATGCCTCAATTAATAGAGGTAACTCAGGTGGACCTCTTTTTAATCTAGAAGGAGAAGTAATTGGAGTAAATTCGATGATTATTTCACCAAGCGGCGGATCAATTGGTATTGGTTTTGCTATTCCTTCTAATTTAGCAAAAAATATTATTAATCAACTAAAGGATACTGGAGAAATAGAAAGGGCATGGCTAGGAGTTAGAATACAAGAAGTAACTGAGGAGATAGCACAAAGCTTGGGTCTTACTAAAACTTATGGCGCTTTAGTTCAAGGATTAACACCAGATAGTCCGGCACTAAGCGGTGGCGTAAAAGAAGGTGATATAATTATTGAGTTTAATGGAAAAGAAGTTGAGTCAGTTCAAACACTTCCAAAATTAGTAGCAGAAGCGAATATAGGCGAGAAAAGCACTGTTGTTGTGTGGAGAGATGAAAAAGAAGTTTTATTAAATGTCAATCTCGGCAAACAGCCGTCTCTTGAAGAGCTAGCCAGCATTGAAAATAATGGATCATCAATTAATGTAGCTGAATTAGGTATAAAAATAAGAACTATTTCAGATGAAGACAAAGACAGATTGCAACTGCCATCAACTCAGCAAGGTGTCTTAATATCTGAAATAGATAGTGACTCATTTCTGATAAGGCAAAATATAAAAAAAGATGACATCATAATTGAAATACAAAATAAAGTTGTAAGTTCAACAGGAGATGTATTAGAGATTATTGATGAAGTAGTTGCTCAAGGAAAAGAAAATATTTTAATAGTCTTTTATGCTGGTCCTAATTCAAGAAAATATATAGGCGCAAAACTATCACTTGATTGATTGTATATGTCTAAAGATTTAATAGTTATCTTTGGACCTACAGCAAGTGGAAAATCAAAAAGAGCAATAGACATATCTTTAAATCATAAATCATCGATTATTAACTTAGATAGCATGCAGGTCTATAAAGATCTAAGAATTTTAACTGACAGGCCTACTGAAGCAGACTTAGGTAAATGCGATCATATGCTATATGGTTATCTTAATGGAGACGAAAAAAATACTGCAGCATCGTGGTTAAATGATGCTGTAGATGAAATTAACAAATGTTTCATAAACAAAACACTCCCTATTTTGGTAGGCGGCACTGGAATGTATTTAAATGCTTTAAAGAATGGTCTTGCTGATATTCCAGATATCAATGCAGCAACAAAAAATGAAACCCAAAAAATATTTGATAATCATGGTCTCAGTTTTCTATATGATGAGATAAAGAAAATCTATTCATCAACTAAAATTCAAAAAAATGACAAACAAAGAATATTCAGAAGCTACTCTCTTTTGAAGCAAACAGGCAAGGTATTAGAGCAATGGCAATTAAATACCTCTCCTGCAATTGATGATATAGATTACCAAATATTACTAACCACTACTAATAGAGATGAATTGTACCCTAAAGCTGAGCTAAGAGTAGACCGTATGTTTGAAGATGTTGTAATAGAAGAGGTAAATGAATTATTAGGCAAAGGCTATGACGATAATATGCCTATCATGAAAGCTATTGGAGTTAGAGAAATAAGCAGGTTATTAAAAAAAGAAATTGATATGGAAGAGTGTAAAAATGCTATCAAAAAAAACACTCGAAATTACATTAAAAGACAGATAACTTGGATAAAAGGTAATAATATTACGCAAAACATAGATAAAAAGAAATATATGTAATATATTAATCTTATATTCTTTTCATTAATTTAATTATATTTGACATTTATTATAAATCTCCATAGAAGATCACTTCAAACATAAGGGGAATTTATGGTTAATAT
>CABYGA010000034.1 GCA_902518415.1 uncultured Pelagibacteraceae bacterium
CCGTAGTCTTTATTAATAAATGAAACTACTAAATTAATTACAAAAGAGAAAATTCTTATAATACTTGAAAATATAAAAGCCACAGTAAGATGTATGTATTGTAATGGCTTCTCAATATATCTCGCTGTAGGATAAATATCCCATGTCTGTGGAAGCAGATAGAACTTCTGACTGTCAACTGGAAGCGTTACAGTCTCTCGACTGGCTGCTTTGCCAAATCTATCAAACATAATTGCCATTAACAAAACACAAAAGCCACCCTCTAATGCAGCTCCTACTTCAAGTTTTTTGATTGATACCCAAATATCTGAACCTAATCCTTGAGCACCAATAAAAGTTGCTAAAACAACTAAAGCTAAAGCCATCATAATTGTCTGGTTAACGCCCATCATTATGCTGGGTAGTGCGAGTGGAATTTGTACTTTAAACAAAACTTGGCTTTTTGTTGAGCCAAATGCAGTAGCAGTCTCTATTGTTTCATTTGGAACTTGACGTATACCTAAATTTGTCAATCTAATGATCGGTGGCATTGAGTAAATCATTGTCGCAAGTATTGCTGGGGCACCACCAATACCAAAGAAAAACATTGCTGGTATCAGGTAAACAAAAGCTGGCATCACCTGCATAACATCAAGAGCAGGTTTCATATTCCTTTCAAATCGATCGCTTAAAGCACAAAAAATACCAAGTATGACGCCAACTAAAACTGACAAAAATACTGATAGCCCCATAAGAGCTAGAGTTTCCATAGCAGAACCCCAGAGTCCAACCATTCCCCAATACATTGTTCCAAACAAAACAAGGAAACCAAGTTTTATTCCTCCAAATGCAAGAGAAGGTATAAGCAATAGTGCTACAATAAATACCCAAGAAGAGTCTAAAAGAAAATCTTCAAGCATCCAATAAAGTTCTTTTACATAAGCAGCAACCGCTCTAGTGTATACTTTAATATTATCTTTTAAGAAATCCTCACCCTGATTGACCCATGCGGTAAATGTAAAAGAGTCAGTAACAAAAACTGGAAATTCAGATACGTCTTCACTTTGAAATACTAACCATATTGAAAATAGCAACGCAGCAAATATTATTCCAGGGATAATTAAATTCTGATAATTGTTTTTTGATGAGAAAGCAGAAGTATCTTGAGTAAAAGCCATAATAAATTTAGAATTTACAAATTAAAATAAATTATTCAAAAATCCTCAACATAGTATAACATTCAGCAAATATATCACTCATAAATAATGGAAAAAAACGATAAAATAGTATGCACTGATATCTGGAAGGTATTTGGACCCAACGAAAAGAATGTACTTTCTAATCTGGACAAAACTCTATCAAGAAGCGAGGTGCAGGAAAAAACTGGACACGTCGTCGCTGTAAAAGATGTAACTTTCTCAGTTCAAAAAGGTGAGACATTTGTCGTCATGGGACTTTCTGGAAGTGGCAAATCAACTCTGGTTAGGTGTTTATCAAGATTGATTGAGCCAACAGCAGGGCAAGTTAGCATTGATGGTCAAGACGTTACCACAATGAGCAACAGAGACTTAACAGAATTAAGAAGAAATAGAATGAGTATGGTCTTTCAGCACTTTGGACTTTTTCCTCACCGTAGGGTTATTGAAAATATTGGTTATGGTCTTGAAATCAGAGGCGTAAAGAAAAAAGATAGATTAGAAAAATCTATGGAAACACTAAACTTAGTTGGCTTAGACGGATGGGACCAACATTATCCAAGAGAATTATCTGGTGGCATGCAGCAACGAGTTGGATTAGCAAGAGCACTTGCGGTTGATCCTGAGATATTAATTTTTGATGAACCATTTTCAGCGCTCGATCCTCTTATCAGAAGAGAAATGCAGGACGAGTTATTAAGTATTCAAAAATTAGTTCAAAAGACAATGGTTTTTATTACACATGATTTTTCGGAAGCAATTAAAATGGGAGATCATATTGCTATAATGAAAGATGGGGAGATTTCGCAAGTTGGAACACCTGAAGAAATTGTTGCAAATCCTATTGATCAATATGTTAAAGATTTTACTGAAGATGTGCCGAAGTATAAAGTCTTAAGCGCAGGAAAATGCGCAAGAACTGAATGCTGTGAAGAGACCAAAGCTATGTTTGCAAAAGGTAGTGACTGCATTGCGAGTGACACAAAAATTGATAATTTAATTAACCAAATTGCCGACTCTGATAAAACCTATCCAGTAATTGATGCAAACAGTGGTGAGCTCATTGGTGAAATAGATCGCTCAATTGTTTTAAAATCAATGACATCATCCTAAGAAAATATAAAATTAATTTATGCCACTCTTTAATTTAGACAAAGAGGAAATATTAACTCCTCAAGATTGGGGGTTTCCAGTTCCAATATCTTATGGTCCAGGCAGATTAGCTGAAATCGGAAGTTATTGTTATGAAAATCAAATAAGAAATCCACTTATTGTCACAGATAGCGGAAGCGTTAATCTTCCGTTTATAGATAAGCTGGTTGAAATTTTAAAAAAAACAAAAGTAAGCTCAGGTATTTATTCAAAGATTTCTCCAAACCCAAGAGATGACGAAATTTCAGAGGGGAAACAATTATTTAGAAATAATAATCATGATGCGATAATTGCGATTGGTGGTGGTAGTGCGATGGATGGTGGAAAATCAATTTGTCTAACTGCCAATAATGAAATTGAATTATTTGATTTTGAATGGGAAAAAATCCCACAAAAAATAGGACCTGATAATAAATTTCCTCCACTTATAACCATACCAACAACAGCAGGTACTGGAGCAGAGACTGAAAGTACTGCAATGGTTACGGATACTAAACAAGGAATTAAACTTTGTATAATGCATCCCGACCTCAAACCCTCTCTTGCCATACTTGATCCAGAACTAACTTTGGGTTTGCCGTCAAATCTTACTGCATGGACTGGAGCAGACGCAATGATACACTCTATTGAAGGCTATTGCGTGCCAGGTTTTCATCCTTTATGCGATGGCGCTGCTCTTGAAAGCTTATATTTAATCTCCAAATCATTAGTTACTGTTGTTGAAGAACCAACTAATCTTGAAGCACGAGGTGCAATGTTGGTGGCATCATGTTTAGGAGGCATTTCATTCATAAAGGGACTTGGACTTGTGCACGCTATTGCCCATATGGTTGGAGCTGAATTTAATACTCACCACGGTTTAACTAACGCAATTATTTTACCTGCAGTTCTTAGATTTAATCTTCCTGATATGGAGGAGAAAGTAATAAGAATGTCACAAGCCATGCAATATACTGAACATTCTTCGGGTCGCTTCATTGAAAATATGGAAAAAATACTTGATAGGATTAAAATTCCAAGAGGCTTAAATGAAATTGGAGTTCCAGAAAATTGCATTGAGAGAATATCTGAGAAGTCAATGATTGATACGGCTTTTGGCACTAACCCACGAGCTGCCACGTTAGATGATGTAAGAGAACTTGTTAAGACAAGCATTTTTGGAGCTCGATAAAAAGCTCCAAAAATGATTACTCAATTATCTTTACAGGAGCAAATTGATTTAATTCATAAAAAAGAAATAAAAGTTGAAGAACTTTTTCAAGAATACTTAACAAATATTGACAAACTTAATCCCCAGCTCAACGCAATTGTATCATTAAGAGATCGAGATTGGATTATAAAAAAAGCTAAAGAAAAAGATTCCTTAAAACAAGATATTAAAATCAAACAAATTTTATTTGGACTACCACTTGCCACTAAAGAGTTGTTTGATGTCAAAGAGCTGCCGACTACTTATGGAATGCCTGAATATCAAAATGCATTTCCACAGAATGATTCATTAATTGTAAAAAATTTAAAGCAACAAGGTGCTACTATTATTGGAAAGTCAAATATGGCAGAGTTAGCAATAGGATCACACACAAAGAATAAATTATTTAAATCATCTTCTAATCCATATGACCTTAGTCTATCTCCAGGTGGTTCAAGCGGAGGAGCATCTGCTGCTGTAGCCAGTTGCCTTATTCCATTTTCAGATGGGACTGATATGATGGGTTCTTGCAGAAACCCTGCGGCATATACAAACTTATATGGTTTTCGACCAAGTCCTGGGCTCATTCCTGATAAAAGAGCAGAAAGTAAATATCCTGTATTAACAACCCCAGGAGGCATTGCTCGAACACCAGAAGACTTGAGCATTTTTTTGGATTCTGTATCAGGCCAAGATGATGAAGATCATTATTCATATAGCTTTGAAGGCTCTTTTCGATCAATTGAAAAAAATCTAAATAGTGAAATAAGAATTGGCTGGTTGAGTAACTTTGTTGAAAATTATACTTTTGAAAAGGGAATTATAGAATTATGTGAAGTTGCTTTAAATCAATTTGCTACTGCAGAAAAGAAAATATCAATTGAGCAATGTAATATAAAAATAGATCCTAATAAATTATGGGAAGTATGGTGTAATCTAAGGT
>CABYGA010000035.1 GCA_902518415.1 uncultured Pelagibacteraceae bacterium
TAAGAAATAAAGACCAAAAAGATTTTTTTATTCCGTTTTCAAAAACGACAATAAAAAAAGTTGATTTAGAGAAAAGATTATTACTGGTTCAAAATGTAAGTGAATATTTAAATTAATAAAATGTACAAAGTTAAAGTTATATCAATATTTCCTGGTTCTTTTCCTGGGATACTTGGACAAGGTGTTGTAGGCAAAGCTCACAGCAAAAAAATATGGTCATTAAAAACAATTGATCCTCGTAAGTATACGAAAGACAAATATAAAAAAATTGATGATACAACAGCCGGTGGTGGACCTGGAATGATTTTTAAACCAGATATCATGGGCAAGGCTATTGATGCATGTTATAGAAATATAAAATCCAAAGAAAAATATCCCTTGATTTACTTAAGCCCAAGGGGAAAGCCTCTCACGCAAAAGAAAGTTGTCAAATTATCAAAAATGAAAGGAATAAATCTGCTTTGTGGGAGATATGAGGGAATTGATCAACGCCTTTTGGATTACTACGCTATAGAAGAATTAAGTATTGGAGACTACATTTTAGCAGGCGGAGAGTTAGCTGCTCAGGTGTTAGTTGAGTCTATTGTTAGACTTCTTCCTGGGACTTTGGGACATAGAGAGTCCAGTGAAATGGAGTCATTTAATAATGATTTGTTAGAGTATCCGCAATATACCAGGCCAAAAACATGGAAAAACATGACTATTCCAGATGTATTACTGTCAGGTAATCATAAGAATATCAGTAAATGGCGCTTGGACATGTCCGAGAAAATAACAAAGAAAATGAGGCCAGACATATGGAAAAACTACAAAAAAAACAAGACAAGCAAGAAATAAAGTATTAAAAGACGGTGCGAGGCAATCATGAATATTATAGAGCAGTTTGAAAAAGATCAAATAAAGACACTTATTAAAGGTAAGAAAATACCTCAGTTCCATCCAGGAGATACTGTCAGAGTAAATGTTAAAGTACGAGAGGGTACAAGGGAACGTATCCAAGCATTTGAGGGAGTTTGTATAAGAAAAAAGAATAGAGGTTTGAGTTCTTCATTCACAGTAAGAAAAATATCTTTCGGCGAGGGTGTTGAGAGAGTCTTTCCAATTTTTAGTCCAACCATTGACTCTATTTCAATTGTAAGAAGTGGCCAGGTGAGGAGAGCAAAGCTCTATTACTTAAGAGATCTAACTGGCAAAAAAGCAAGAATTGTTGAAAGAATTAGAAAAAAACAGCCTGATTTAGCCAGTCTATATATTGATGAAACAGAAGAGGTTGCGGAAGATCAAATCGTTGCCGCAGAAGAACTTGCAACTGAAGATGAGGCTACTATGCAAGCTGAGACTTCAGAGTCACAAACTGAAGATACACCTGAAGCAAAAGAGGAAATTAGTCCTGAGGCGGAAGATGGAAAATCGGAAGAATCAGACAGTACAAAAGAATAAACAATTCTTTTTCTTTTTAATACCATTAACTGAATTATGAGTGCGCCAAAAACTTTGTATGATAAAATATGGGATAACCATATCGTTTCCATAAATGATGATGGAACTACTATACTTTATATAGACCGACATCTTGTACACGAGGTAACTAGTCCGCAAGCATTTGAAGGATTGCGAATGAGTGGCAGAAAAGTTAGAAGACCTGAATTTACTCTTGCGACAGCAGACCATAATGTGCCCACTATGGATAGGGATAAGGGCATAGCAGACCCAGATTCAAAATTACAAGTTGAAACACTAGAGAGAAATGCAAGTGAAAATAATATCACTTACCTACCGATGTCAGATAAGCGGCAAGGTATCGTTCATATTGTTGGACCCGAGCAAGGGTTTACTCAACCTGGAATGACAATAGTTTGTGGAGATAGCCATACATCTACTCATGGTGCTTTCGGCGCTTTAGCGTGGGGCATAGGGACATCTGAAGTTGAACATACTCTTGCTACCCAAACTCTGATTCAAACAAAAGCTAAAAATATGTGCATTAAAATTACAGGCGAGGTTGTGGATGGCGTAACTGCAAAAGACATAATATTAGCAATTATAAAAAAAATAGGAACTGCTGGTGGAACAGGTTATGTGATTGAATATACAGGTGACGTAATTAAAAATTTATCAATGGAAGGCAGAATGACGGTTTGCAACATGTCTATTGAGGCAGGCGCAAGAGCTGGTTTAATCAGCCCTGATGAAAAAACTTGGGAATATTTAAAGGGCAGACCACTTGCTCCTTCTGGTGAAGAGTTTGAAACGGCGATTAAGTATTGGCAATCACTTGCTACTGATGAAGGAGCACAATACGACGAAATCGTAGAAATAAAAGCAGACGAAATTATTCCTCAAGTAACTTGGGGGACAAGTCCAGAAGATGTTGTTTCAATTGACGGCTACGTTCCTGATCCAAAAAATGCAAGCAGCGATGAAAAAAAGAGATCTATTGAAAGAGCGCTTGATTATATGGGTCTCGAACCTAATACACCAATTAATGAAATTGAAGTAAGTAAAGTTTTTATCGGATCTTGCACAAATGGACGAATAGAAGATCTAAGGGCCGTCTCTAAAATTGCGAAAGGTCGTAAAGTTGAAAAAAATGTTCATGCAATGATTGTCCCAGGTTCAGGACTTGTGAAAGAACAGGCAGAAAAAGAAGGCCTAGATAAAATATTTATAGAAGCAGGGTTCGATTGGAGAGATCCAGGATGTTCAATGTGTTTAGCCATGAATGCAGATAAACTTAAACCTCAAGAAAGATGTGCATCAACTTCAAATAGAAATTTTGAAGGAAGACAAGGAAGAGGTGGGCGAACGCACTTAATGAGTCCACAAATGGCTGCTGCTGCAGCTATCAAAGGTAAATTAACTGATTTTAGAGATCTATAATGGAGAAATTTAATAAACTAACTGGCAACGCAATTCCTATACGGATAACTAACGTTGACACAGATATGATAATCCCAAAACAGTTTTTGAAAACAATTAAAAGAACTGGTCTTGGAGAATATTTATTTTTTGAGTTAAAGTTTGATCAAGACGGTAATAAAATAGATTCTTTTGTGCTCAATCAAGATCAGTACAATGGGGCAAGTATCTTAATAGCGGGTAAAAATTTTGGTTGTGGCTCATCACGCGAACATGCTCCTTGGTCAATTGCTGACTATGGTATCAAATGCATAATAGCACCAAGTTACGCTGATATATTTTATAATAATTGCTTCAAAAACGGTATTTTACCTATAATTCTTGACGAAGAAACAGTAGCTAAACTACAGGACACAGCTGAGAATACATTGAATTTCAACATTGATCTAGAAAAGCAGAACATAACTTATTTAGAAAACAATGAACAAAAAGAAATAACATTCGAAATCGATCCTGTTAAGAAGAAATGTTTAATTGAAGGACTCGATGACATTGGTCTAACTTTAAATAAATCAAGTTCGATTTCAGATTTTGAAAATAATCAAGCAAAAGAAACCCCTTGGTTATATGGAAGTGAAATAATATGAGTAAATTATACAAATTATTAATTTTGTCTGGAGATGGTATTGGCCCAGAAGTAATGGATGAAGTTATTAAAGTTGCTAAATGTGTTGAAGAAAACAGTAATGTTGCATTTGAAATACAAAAAGATGATATTGGGGGAGCGGCTTATGATCGATATGGTGTCCCCTTATCAGATGAAACATTAGATAAGGCAAAAGACTCTCATGCCGTCTTACTTGGCGCTGTTGGAGGAGAAAAGTGGGATAATCTTGATTTCTCTTTAAGGCCTGAGCAAGGGCTTTTAAGCATCAGAAAAGAAATGGATCTATTTGCCAATTTAAGACCTGCTTTATGTTTTGAATCAATGGTTGATGCATCATCTTTAAAATCTGAACTTGTTTCTGGTTTGGACATTCTAATTGTTAGAGAACTTACAGGCGGTATTTACTTTGGAGAGCCAAGAGGTATCGAAGAAAAAAGTGACGGAACTAGAGTTGGAATTAATACTCAGTCATACAGTACAGAAGAAATAAGAAGAGTTGCGAGAATAGCCTTTGAACTTGCAAGCAAAAGAGACAACAAGGTAACTTCATGTGAGAAATCAAATGTTATGGAGTCGGGCATTTTATGGAGAGAAGAAGTTTCTTACGTTCACAAAAATGAATATCCAAATGTTGAACTCTCACACATGTATGCTGATAATTGCGCCATGCAGCTTGTAAGAAATCCAAAACAATTTGACGTAATTGTTACAGATAATTTATTTGGTGATATTCTGTCTGATGAAGCTGCTATGTTAACAGGATCTTTGGGTATGCTGCCTTCAGCCTCATTGGGCGAATTTGACGCAAATAACTTTAGAAAATCTCTTTATGAACCCGTTCACGGATCAGCACCTGATATTGCCGGTAAAGGCATAGCAAATCCTATTGCATCAATCTTAAGCTTTGCAATGTGCCTT
>CABYGA010000036.1 GCA_902518415.1 uncultured Pelagibacteraceae bacterium
TAATTTTGTGAACGATATTGAACAATATGGGTTTTTATATGTGTTTATTGGAGGCTTTACTCCTTTACCTTTTAAAGTTGTAACTTTATCAAGCGGTTTCCTAAATATTAATTTTTTAATATTTATACTTGCTTGTGTTTTATCAAGATCAATAAGGTTTTTTTTAATTGGTTTCTTAATTAAGACGTACGGTGAGCAAGTAATGCGTGAATTTGAGAAAAGATTAACTCTTTATTCAATTTTTTTTATAATAATAATATTATTAATTTTATTTTATATAAGCGCTTGATTAAATTATGAACTCTATAAATATAAACCTATCCATCTCATTAATTGTATTAATTATAGTTTTTATTCTTGAATATATTTTCAAATTAATTCCGTGTGATATGTGCTTAGTTGAGAGATACCCTTACTACGCTCTTATTTTATTAAGTATTATCGCAATGTATTTAGTAAGAATAGAAAAAGCAAAATTTATAAAAATAATTGATTATGTCTCAATCTCAACAATTTTATTTGGCTTCATTTACACTCTAAGGCATGTTGGCGTTGAAAGAGGCATTATTAAACTAAGTACTGAGTGCTCTGGTGCGCTAATTAATACGTCAGATAAGACAGCATTGCTTGAGGAACTGAATCAGGCTGCATTAGTAAGATGCGATGAGGCAACTTATTTATTTAACTTTATATCAATTGCAGAATCTAACTTGATTTTGATGACTTTTCTCTTATTTATAAATATATATTTCTTGGTAAAAAAGTGATGAATGCAAAAAGAAAAATTTTAGAGAAAATTGTTAGAGTTGATCAAGCTGGTGAGGTAGGTGCTCAACAAATTTATGAAGGCCAAAAATTAGTATTTAAGACTTTAAAAAATAAAAAAGACTTCGATCAAATTTCTCGAATGGCAGGTGAAGAAAAGGAACATCTCGACTACTTTAATGAGCTTGCAAAAAAAGAGTCTATTAAACCTACTAAATTATCAAACTTATTTGGAGTTGGTGCTTTTGCAATGGGCATTGGTACCGCCCTCTTGGGTCGAAAAGCTGCATATGTTTGTACAGAGGCAGTAGAAGAAGTTATTGAGGCCCATTATCAAAAACAAATAGATGAACTAGAAGGTATTCACGATGATGTAAGAGAAAAAATAATTAAATTCCAAGAAGATGAAGTAGAACATAAAAATACGGCCATTAACCAAGGTTCTCAACAAACATTTGGTTATAGCATTTTGAGAAAAACAATTAACGAGACTACTAAGCTTGCAATCTTTATGGCAGAGAGATACTAGTTATTTTTCTAGTTGTATATCCCAGTATAGAAAATCCATCCAACTCTCGTGAAGAAAATTTGGTGGGAATGATCTTCCACATTTGTCTAAATCAGCCATTGTTGGAACCTTCGGATAATTCTTTGGCTTCATGCCCGAGTGTTTAAGAAGTTTGCCACCTTTTTTTACATTACACATTGAACATGCAGTTACAATATTTTCCCATGTTGTTTCTCCCCCGTGTGCTCTAGGCAATAAATGGTCGAATGTTAAATCTTTTTTCGATCCACAGTATTGGCAACTAAACTTGTCTCTTAAAAAGACATTGAATCTTGAAAAAATAGGATTTCGAGTTGGCTTAATATAAGTCTTTAAACTTATCACGCTTGGCAAATACATCTGGAAGCTTGGACTGCTAATTTCACGGGTGTAGTTAGAAACAATATTCACTCTTCCTAAAATTACTGCTTTCACACTATCTTGCCAACACCACAGGGAGAGAGGATAGTGACTTAGTGGACGAAAGTCAGAGTTCAATACTAGAGCAGGACATTTTTCTAATGGCACACGAACAGTCATACGAATATAATATATGCATATGCATCTAAAATTCAAAAAAATTTTGTGTGAAATTAATTTGAAAATTTTTCAGTTATGAAGTCTATGGCAATTGAAAGTCCGTCTTGGGCAATTGAATGTGGAGTATTTGGTGAAATGTGGGCTTTTACATCTAAGCCAAGCCCATTTAATTTTTTTTCAGCTTCAATTGTATCTTGGTAAGGCACCATTGGGTCAGCGTCGCCGTGTATGAGATAAATGGGAGGCTTAGACTTTAACTCTTTATCCAACAATTCTGGTGCAATTAACCTACCTGAAAATCCTACAATTGCCCTTATTGGCTTTGGTCTCCTTAGACCAACGTGAAGGCTCATCATAGTTCCCTGACTAAAGCCAACAAGGGCTAAATCTTGATCAGTTAGATCGTAATGCTCAAGTTGCTCATCAATAAACTTACTAAGTGTATCGGCAGCGGTTAAAACACCTTTCCAAATTGTAGCAGGATCTCCCGATTGAAAATCAAACCACTGATAACCCATAGGATTCATGCCACATTTCTCTGGTGCATTAGGAGATAAGAAAACTGCATCTGGTAGCGTTGGCTGAAAATAATTGGCTAAGCTAATTAAATCATTTCCATCTGCACCATACCCATGACAAAAAATCACAATTTTTTTTGGGTTCTGTGAGTTAGCTGCTTCAATAATGGGGCCATTAAGAATTGACATTAGGAAACTCTTTTCTCAACAATTCCGACAATATCACTCATAATATCTTTGAGCTGATAGTTTTTTGGTGTGTATACTGCTTCGACTCCATTGTTGATTAATAATTTTTCATCTTCGGTCGGAATGATCCCTCCAACAATTACTGGTATGTCATCTATTTTATTTTTTTTCATTTCATTCATAATTTCTCCAACAAGTTGGACATGTGACCCGGAGAGAATAGAGAGACCGATAATATGAACATCTTCTTCAACTGATGATTTAACTATTTGTTCAGGTGTAAGCCTTATTCCCTCATATAAAACATCCATGCCACAATCACTAGCGCTCACAGCTATTTGTTCAGCGCCACTCGAGTGACCATCAAGACCTGGCTTACCAACGAGGAACTTAATGCGTCTGCCGATTTTATCTGATATATCCTCAACTCTTTTTCTAATTGCACTGTAATCATCATTGTTGGTTGGCTGTATATTGCTTATACCTGTTGGTGCTTTAAATTCCCCAAAAACATCTCTTAATACCGCAGACCATTCACCTGTTGTAACTCCAGCTTTGGCAGCAGCTATAGATGGTTCCATCATATTGCTTCCATTATTTGCCGCATCAATCAGATCTTTTAATGCTTTATCTGCGGCCCCCTGGTCTCTATTTTTTCTCCATTGTTGAATAGCTTTCACTTGTTCACTTTCAATTTTGGGGTCTATTGTCTCTATTCCTCCATCAGAAGAAGTCAAAGGTGACTCTTCCGTTTCTATAAAATCATTAACACCAACAACAATTTGTTCTTTGCTATTTATTTTTCTCAATCTTTCTTTTTGTGAATTAACAAGTTCTTGTTTCAAATAACCACTTTCAACTGCCTTAACAGCACCTCCAATCGACAATATATGATTAAATTCTTCATATGCCGCTTCCTCAAGTGCTTTAACTTTTTCATCTACAACTTTTGAGCCATTAAATATATCTTCAAAATGCAGCAAGTCTGTTTCAAAGGCTACAATTTGCTGAAGCCTCAAAGACCACTGTTGATCCCACGGCCTTGGCAAACCCATTGCTTCATTCCATGCAGGTAATTGAACAGCCCTAGCTCTTGCATCTTTTGACAGAACAACGCCAAGCATTTCGATCAAAATTCTATAAACATTATTTTCTGGTTGCTGCTCGGTTAATCCGAGACTATTAACTTGCATACCGTATCTGAATCTTCTGTTTTTTGCGTCTTTAACTTTATATCGTTCCTTAGTAATTCGATCCCATAAAGAAACGAAAGCTCTCATCTTACACATTTCAGTAATAAACTTAATTCCAGAGTTAACAAAAAAACTTATCCTACCGACAACATTCTCAAATTCTTCATCGGTTAATGTTTTGGAAGACTGCACTTTATCAAGATATGCAACTGCAATTGAAAGTCCAAAAGCAAGTTCCTGTTCAGGTGTTGCTCCAACTTCAACTAGGTGATATGGGCAAACATTAATTGGATTCCAATTAGGCATTTCTTTGAATGTAAAAGTAATAACATCTGAAATAATTCTTAAGCTAGGGTCTGGAGGTAAAATGTAAGTTCCTCTCGATAAATATTCTTTTAGGACATCGTTTTGAGTTGTACCTCTAAGACTGCTTCGGTCGATACCTTGTTCATCAGCTACTGCGATATACAAACTGAGCAGCCACGCTGCAGTTGCATTGATGGTCATTGAAGTGTTCATTTTATCT
>CABYGA010000037.1 GCA_902518415.1 uncultured Pelagibacteraceae bacterium
GCTTTCCATTTTGATCTTTTGATGTTTTTAATATATCTAAATTTTCTGACAAAAGATCATAATATGAGTCATTCTTGTCATTACATGTCATGGTCAAAATAGTATCGCTGTTGGAAAAGCAAGCGACGTTGTCAATGTGACCATCGGTTCCTTCATCAGTACCATACTTTAACCATATAATATTCTTTATTCCAAAATAGTTTTTTAAATTATTTTCGATTTGATTTTTTGAAAGACCTGGATTTCTATTTTTATTTAATAAGCATTGCTCTGTTGTAATTAAAGTACCTTTTCCATTCACATGTATAGAGCCGCCCTCCAGAACCATATTATTTTTAAAATATTTTGAATTTGAATAATCGATCATGAATTTTGCTACTTTATCATCAAGTTCAAAATTCTCTTTATAGCCCCAACAATTAAAATCAGAGTCAACTCCACCTAACTGATTTTTTTCATTTAGTAAAAATATCGCCCCCGAGTCCCTGCACCACGCATCATTAATAGGTAGCTCTAAGATTTCAATATTGCTATTCAATAATTTCGTTGCACTTTTAAGATCACTTGGATTAACAATCATTAATAATTTTTCAAATTTACTAATTGAATTAGCAACATTGGCCCAAGCAATACGACCCTTATCTAAATCAAAATGAGACCATGAAGATGTTGCATTCGTCGGAAAAGAGTCCGTTGGCCACTGCATCCAACAACATTCATGTGGATACCATTCAGGTGGCATATAAAATAATAACTCAGATGGTGTGCTCATATTTTTTTTGGTCGGGGCGGCAAGATTCGAACTTGCGACCCTCTGGTCCCAAACCAGATGCGCTACCAGACTGCGCTACGCCCCGAAGTGATGCAGAATGTATATAAAAACCTTTCATCCTTCAATCTATTTAAAGAAATCTAGAAGTAGTTTATTTACCTCTTCTGGCTTCTCCTGTTGTACCCAATGTCCCGCAGACTTAATAGTATGACTTGATACCAAATTTTCGTGAAGACTAGGGTTTATAAGTGTCCATTTGGCTACTGGGTCATCCTCTCCAACTATGAAACAGGAAAGAGGGGAAATCTTCTTATCATGAGTATCTTTAGTCATTACCCAATTTCGATCAATATTGCGATACCAATTAATGGGGCCTCTCATGCCACCTCTAGTAAACTCATTTAAATAGTATTCAAAGTCATCTTTATTTAAGAAATATGGAATTTCAGTGTGCTCACCCATTGATTTAAGAAAAGTCATTTCCTTTTCAAATGGCTTGGGCTCAAATGTTTCCATCTTTTCGCCATTAGACGAAATAGAACTATATATTGCTAACAAAGATTTTCTCATATCCTTCTCAAGTTCTTTTTCGACCAAGCCTTCTTTTTGAAAATAAAGCATATAAAAAAAAACATCTTTAAATAAAAATTTCATTGTTTCTATAGGTGGCATTTTAGATATTTGATGAGGCACACTCATACCACAAACCTTATCTACTCTATCAGCATGATATAATGATGTATTCCAAACAACTGGCGCTCCCCAATCATGTCCGATTAAATTAAATGTATCTTTTCCTAAAGTATCTGCAATTGCTATAACATCAGAAGTCAACTCCATGATATTATAAGACTCAATTTCATATGGCTTAGAGCTCAAGCCATAACCACGCATGTCTGGAACAGCTACACTAAAACCATTTTCAACTAAATAATTTATTTGGTGTCTCCATGAGTACCAAGACTCTGGCCAGCCATGAACCATGATGACAAGCGGACCACTTCCATCAACATAAGTGTTAATCTCGATGTCTTTATTAATAATTTTTCTAAATTTTTCCTTATTAAATTCCATTTTTTATGACGGGTCCTTTTTACCTCTATTTCTTAATATTTTAAAAATACCATCTGCAGTGAATATTACGTTATTATTTATATAAAGAGAGCATTTCATAAATAATATAGATTTTGTTTCTCTAGTAACTTCAGCAAATCCGTAAACCCATGAACCTTTTGGAGCAGGGCCAACATAATTGGCATTTAATTTCGCAGTCAAACAAGGAAACGAGTCTTTTTTCCATGCAGTATAGCCCATTATGCCATCAGCAAACGCTATTAAAGTACCTCCATGAGCAATTCCAGCCTTATTACAATTTATTTCGTCAACTCTGAATCCTTTATAGTAATGACCATCCAATTCTAAATTATAAATGAAACCATTATTTTTAGAAAAAGGTCCTGGATCCTTATCCTTTATAAAATTAGACTGTTCGTTTAATATATTAAATTGCATTTTAAAAAAATATTTGAAATTGAATATGTTTTCAATGTATAGTTGATTTATTAATGGGGAGCAATTGCTGAGAGGTTTCTTTTGAAACGACCCACAACCTGATCTAGATAATGCTAGCGGAGGCAATATGAAAACTAAAATATTATCAATAATTTTTATCTTAATAACGATTAGTTCTATTTCTGCAAAGGAAGTATTAGTTGTAGGTACTTATGACTCATTTTCTGCAGAATGGGGACCTGGACCTGTAATTGAAACAGAGTTTGAAAAAAATTGTAACTGTGACTTACAATACGTTTCAACTAGTCAAGCGGGAACACTCGCAAATGAAATATTTTTAAAAGACAAAGATGTAATTCTAGGAATAGAAATACATGAGTTTGATTATACATCTGAGAATTGGAATATTTATGATTATGGTTATTTTTCATTTATATATAATGAAGAGACCTTAGAAGATATTCCTAATTCATTTGAGGAATTAATTAATCAAAAAAATTTAAAAATAGTCGTACAAGACCCCAGAACCAGTCCTGTTGGATTAGGCTTATTAAGATGGATGAAACTAACTCATCCAGATAACTTTCCTACTATACTCAAGAAATTTAACAATAATGTTTTAACTTATACTCCTGGTTGGTCTGAGGCATATGGCATTTTTCTTGAGGGCAAAGCTGACTTAGTTTTGAGCTACAGTACTTCGCCATTTTATCATCAAGAATATGAAGATGAATATAAATATAAGGCTATTGAATTTACAGACGGACATTTAGCAACAAAAGAAATAGTCTATGTTAGACCTGATTCAGAAAAACAAAATCTTGGAAAAGAATTTATAGAATTTATGATGCGGGATAACATTCAAAAAATAATTGCTCAGATGAATATCATGTACCCTGCAAGAGAGAATGGTAATAACATTCCTGATAAGATGAGAAAGCTTAAGAAGCCAAAAGAGATTAAATATGACAATTTTTTAGAGGCCGAGCCTCTGATAAAAATATGGCTTGAAGTTGCTTCTTCTTAATTATAGGAACTTATTTCCATGGCTGTGCTTAACATTCGTGACATTAGCAATTTTACTTCCTTTAATTGGTATTTTTTCTCAATATAGTATAAGTGCAAGCTTTGAATTTTCTAATTATACATCCTCAATTATTTTTTTTACCGTGTATCAATCATTACTATCGGCTTTATTGTCGATCATTGTTGGTTCTCTTTTAGCCTTTTTATTGAATACATATAATAATTTTTATCTTGTTAAAATTATTGCTCAAACTCAATCAATATTATTTGTGCTTCCAACTATAATAACAATATTTGGAATTCTTTCTTTTTATGGAAATTATTTTGAAATTTATGGCCTTACAGGAATTCTTATTGGTCACGTAATTTTAAATACTCCGCTCGTAAGCAGAGTTATTTATCAATCATTAAATGACATTAGCCCAAATGAGAAAATGTTATCAAGGCAGATGGGCTTGGAAAAAATGTCTTCTTTCCTTGCATCAGAGTGGCCAATTATCAAAAAAAATATTCCTAGTCTCTTCGTTTT
>CABYGA010000038.1 GCA_902518415.1 uncultured Pelagibacteraceae bacterium
TCAAATATGTTAAAATATTAACTTTTTATATTAGATTTAAATTACATTCATTTATTGGAATTTCAAAAAGAGGAGTTTTGCTTTTGACATTATTTAGATATATTTCATATCTTCAATATGTGAAAAATTTAAGTGACTACTTGTCAGGCAAACGACTACCATTTGATCTTTAACAAATTTATTTTCGACAATTTAATTACTTTCGACTGTGTAATAGTAAGGGTCTGACATTCTTTTCTCTAATAGCTCCTCAAACAAATTATAGTAATCTTGACTATACACGTATCGAATACCACTTTTTTCAAAGGGTCTATGACCGTAAAAAAGATTTCTATTCCAAAGTAGTTCTCCCGCAGGATCAAGAGTTGTTACAATTCCTTTATCAAGTTTTCTAACATAACCCAGATAAGTCTTAATATTTTTGTTCGAATTATGATCTGTATATTCTCCAGTAAATTTTTTATAAAATCTCCAGGGCACTTTAAAACTCTCTTCACAATAATGAGCAAAGGTTTGTGAGTTTCTTTCTGATAGATCTAAAATACATATTTTATAATTATCTTTATGTACGATGCCGAAAGGGGAGTCTGAAGAATACCAACTTTTGTTGTCTATATCTCTAAATTTATCTGAATCATTCCCAAAAGCTGCAAATGAATAAACTGGGTTGAGTGATCTAGATGCCCGAGGATCTAATCTCGCAATTTCAGTAATTAAACCCATTTCAGATTTAGTATCAAAAAAATTATATGGTACGCCATTATTAAAACTAAAATTAAATGTTGGTAAAAGTAATGTTCCATTTGGTGATATTGTATCGATTAGACTATCTAAAATATCTATGGGATTTAACTCATACCCTGCACTAATTATTTCTTGAAATGTTCTTTTAAAACTTGAATGAAATAGGATTTTATCGTTTTTTTCTATTCCTGCAGATTGCCATAATTCATGTAAGTAATTCGTTAGCATTTAGCATTCATTGCATTAATAAAGTATTCAATTATCACGACTTAAATTAAATTAAAGTAAAATTTTATATGATTAAACAAATACCTTGATTTATTTTAGATCAATAATAACTTTGCATTAATTAAAGTAAATTATTTTTTATAAAGTGTCTAAATCAATTGGTCATCAAATTTATTCCCTAGCAGAGCTACTTTGGCCAATTAACAGGAGTATAACAGGGAGTGGACTTAGAGAAACGCTAAAAATAATAAAAAAAAATCATATTCCAAATCTTAAAATTAAAAGTGTCCCTTCGGGAACTAAAGTATTTGACTGGACTGTTCCAAAAGAGTGGGAAATTGATGATGCATATATTATTGATCCCAAAGGAAAAAAAATTTGCAATTTTAAAGAAAACAATCTTCATGTTGTTAATTACAGTAAGCCAATAAACAAAAGAATTTCATTAGAGGAATTAGATAAACACCTGCATTCTCTTCCTGAAGAGCCTAATGCAATTCCTTACATCACTTCATATTATAAAGAGCAATGGGGATTTTGTATTCAACACAAATTAAGAAAAAGGTTAGTAAAAGGAAAATACAGAGTATGTATAAAATCAAAATTGTTTAAAGGCAATTTAAATTACGGTGAAGTAATTTTAAAAGGAAAGAAAAAAAAAGAGATATTTCTATCTACGTATGTATGTCATCCTTCTTTAGCAAATAATGAGTTATCTGGTCCAACTGTAACTACATTTTTAGTTAAATGGTTATTATCACTGAAGAATAGAAAATACACCTACAGGATTATTTTTATTCCTGAGACAATTGGTTCAATAGTATATTTAAGTAAAAATTTGAAAAATATGAAAAAAAATATTGCTGCTGGTTTCAATATTACATGTGTAGGAGATGATAGATGCTATTCCTTCCTTCCTTCTAGAATGACTAATACATTAAGTGATAAAGTTGCTTTACATGCTCTAAAATGGACGGATAAAAAATTCAAAACGTACGAATGGTCTGAAAGAGGAAGCGATGAGAGGCAATACTGTGCACCAGGAATTGATTTACCCATAGCATCAATAATGCGATCCAAATATGGAACCTATAAAGAATATCATACATCGTTAGACATTTTAGATAAGGTGGTTACTCCTAAAGGTTTAGAGGGAGGATTTTCAGCTTTAAAGAAATCAATCGAAATAATTGAAAAGAATTTTTACCCAAAATGCAACCTTCTTGGCGAACCTCAGTTGGGTAAAAGAGGTCTTTATTCAAATATAGGTAAACGAAAGATTGCAAGTAACACAAAGTTAATCCTAGATTTTCTTACATGGTCAGATGGAAAG
>CABYGA010000039.1 GCA_902518415.1 uncultured Pelagibacteraceae bacterium
TTGCAAAATCAATGTCAGTAACATCTTTTTGCAAAATTGCATCTCTGATACAACCACCAACAAGAAAAATACTGTTCTTTTTAAAAGTTTCAAAAATTCTGAATATTTGACTAACTTCTTCAGATGAGATTAGGGAAGAATAATTGCTCATAGCAAGAGCATATTTATATTATTTTAAAATTTGATAAAGATTTATTAACATTCCCGCAGTTGCCCCCCAAATTCTATAGTTTTCGTAAGGTAAAACACTATAAACATAATCATATTTTTCATTGTCATGGCTGTAAGTAGCACTTTCCTCCTGATGGTTATTTTTATTCATAAGAAATTCTAAAGGTAGATAAAAGACCTCATCTACTTCACTTTTATTAATTTTTAGTGACGAATAATCTTTAATTACAGAAACAATTGGCAATATTCTGAAGCCAGTTCCTGTTATGTAGACATCAAGGTTTCCCAACACTTCTACTTGTTCTCTAGAAAGCCCAACTTCCTCTGACGCTTCCCTTAGAGAGGTTTCTATAGGAGTTAAATCGCCTGTCTCAATTTTACCTCCTGGAAAACTTATTTGACCTGCGTGATCTTTAAGGTTTGTAGGTCTTTTTGTAAGCAATATCTTTACATTATCTTCTTCATAAATAATTGACACTAAAACTGCAGACGGTATCAAATTGTAACTTTCTTTTTTAAGTTTTGCCAACGGATGATGCGCTCTTGTAATCAGATCATCAGTTAATTGGTCAAAATATTTGTGTGATATTATTTCAGGCCCTTTAAAAAGCTTTCTCAATTGAGAAATTTCGATCATAAATCTTCTACTTTATGAATTTTAAAAATTTCCCCTCGGCTTTTTATTGCTAAATACGGCACGCCATCAATTGGTATAGTCTCAGCTAAGTCTACTAATTCATAAAAAACTGATCGAGAAATAAGCGCTCTTAAATTATTACGAACTGTTATGTATGGAGAGGGTTCATTATTTTTCTTTATTTCTATTGATAATGGATTCTCTTTTGAAAGAACAATTTCATCATTAAGATTGGTCCGGAAAGTTACTGTATTCACTCCTTCACTTTGCTCTTTTGTTATAGCTACCGCTACAAAAGGCGCGTCTTCAACTTGAATTCTTACTTTTTCAACTGGAGTAACCAAATAGTATGAATTGTCAGACTCTAATCTAAGAATGCCTGAAAACAATTTGACCATGGCAGGTCTTTTAATTTCTGATCCCATGTAATACCATTTTCCAGATTTAGAAATTGTCATATCAATATCTCCACAAAACGGAGGGTTCCATTTTTCAATTGGAGGAAGAGATTTCTTATCTGATTTACTGAAACTATAGATTGTTTCTATACCCTTCAAGTTTACTGGATCATCACTCATTATTTTTTTCTACGTAAATTTATACTGCTCAATATCATTTATATTTATTTTTTTACCAATCAATTTTATCAAAACTTTATCCTTATCTACAGGACCATAAAATTCTAAGTTCTTCTCAACTTTATTGAATTCAAATTTTGAATAATAATCTAAGTCACCGACGACAATTATAAAGTCATAAATATTGCTCAATTCTATTTTATTAATTGTGTGTTTTACTAATTCTTTACCATGACCCTTGCCTTTTAAGGAAGGACTGACTGCTAGTGGGCCTAGTAAAAGTCCTTTAAATAAATTGTTTATATACGTTTCACTGTAACTAATGCTTGCGGCAATTTTTGAGTCATTCAAGTAGACGTATGAAAATTCATCAATGAAAGGTCTTATTTCTCTCAAACGATATACAGATCTTGCTAATCTTCCTGGTCCAAATGCTTCGTCCAGCAAACTAGATATATTTATTTCATCATCAGGTTTAGTTCGTCGAATATTTTCCATTATAAAACTTCTATTATTAGCTTATTTTCGTTATGATTTTACAATTAAAAATTACGAATTGGGAGATATATTATGCTGACAGTTGATGTTAATGAAATCGAGTCATACAAAGGCAAAGAAATGGGTCATTCAGAGTGGATGACTATTGATCAAGAAAGAATAAATCAGTTTGCTGAAGCAACTAGTGATCATCAATGGATACATGTTGACGAAGAAAAAGCTCAAAAAGAATTGCCAACTAAAAGTACAATTGCTCATGGATTTTTAAGCCTTTCTCTTTCAGTGCCTTTGAGCGCTCAAGTATGGATTATCTCAGGCGCTAAAATGGTGATAAATTATGGCTTAAACAAAGTAAGATTTATTAACATGGTGCCCGTAAATTCT
>CABYGA010000040.1 GCA_902518415.1 uncultured Pelagibacteraceae bacterium
TCAACATGATACAGCTGCAACAATTGACTCAACTATTGAGTCTAAAGTATTTGAGTTGAAAGATAATGGTTATACGTTTCCAGAATTACAAATTAAAACTGAAATAGTCAAAAAAATTAATGATGAATTTAATTCACACACAAAAAAATTGAAGATGCCAGCTGACGGTCGTCTAGAAGCTTCAAGTATTAACAATGTAGGATTTTATCAGAATTTTGAATCAGTGAAATCAATATTCAATTCTGAAATGTTGCAAATAATACAAAATTATTACAACGCAGGATTTAAAATACTTAATACGCACATATACAGAACTGTTAATGTTCTGAAAGATGACAACCTTGAACCATATGGCAGTACTGAGTTTTGGCATAATGATGGATCAACTGTAGACTCATTAAAAATTTTTGTACTTCTAAATGATACTGACGAAAATAATGGTCCAATGCACATAATTAATAAAAATGAAACTATTGGCACTATTAAAAATGGTTTTTCAAAGTATAAAGAAGGTGTTTCAAACGGGATTATAGAAAAAAAATGTAATATAATTAAATTCGTTGGCAAAGCTGGAAAAGTATTAATTGCAAACACCAATTTATGCTTACATAGAGGTGATATGCCAAAACCTAATTTATCTAGAGATATGTTAGTTTTCTATATCAGCATATCAAATACTCCATTTAGGGGAATTATAGATAAAGAAAGTATTAAAGAGCAATTTTATGGTTTTAAAAGACTATTAAATTGACGCTTATAATTATAATTTTTAAATTATAAATTTTCAGAGGTAAATTAAATGAAATTGCTTATTTTAGGTGGAAACGGAATGATTGGTCATACATTAGTTGAAAAATCGCTACAATACTATGAAGTAAAATCGACCTTAAAAAACAAATTTGAATCCTATAAAGCCCTTAGAATTAGAGATAAGAACCTTTATCTTGATAATGTGGATGTCTTAAACTTTAATGACTTTGAAGAAAAAACAATTAATTATACTAAATTAGATAATATGACGAGCTAGCCCTTACAGTAGATATTATCGAAAGAGGCAACATTATCTAACTTGATATTCAAAAAAATGATAAATAAAAATAAAATAACTGTCGCTCATCCATTTATTTGGTTTTCTATTAAAAAAGCTGGGGGAACCAGTGATCTAATGTATAAATTAATTAAATCACAAGAAAAGCATTCACAAATTCAGCCTATAGTTGTTTCTACAAGTGATAACATAGATAATGATCTTATTTCAAAACTCAATAAAACAAAATTTATCATTACAAAAAATTTAATTAAAATATTTAACATCAATTATGTACAATCACCTAACAAATCATTAATAAAGGAGAAGCCCGATGTCATACATTTTCATGCCTTTAGAACAATACAAAACATATTTGTATATTTTTTTTGTTTAAGAACTGGCACGCCCTATATTATTGACGCGCACGGTTCAGTACCTTATTGGAATTCTTCAAAGTTAAGAAAAAAAATATTCGATATTTTGATTGGTAAAAAAATGATGCTTGGCGCTAGGGCTTGGATAGCTGAAACAGAAGTAGGCAAGCATGAATATATTGAATATTTTCCTGAATTATCAAAAGAAAAAATTGATGTCATTAGTCCACCATTTGGAATTGATGAATTTCTGAATTTGCCAAATACTCCTGATCCTGAATTTAGAAAACGTCACAAGATTGAAGTAAACGCAAAGATAATATCCTTTCTCGGAAGACTGCATGAATGTAAAGGAAACGATTTCTTATTAAGGGGTATTGCAAAATTATCTAATGAAACAGATGATATATATTGTATGCTAGTAGGACCAGATGATGGTCATGAGAATTATTTGAGACAGCTGAGTAAAGATCTTCAAATTGAAGATAAAGTGTTTTTCTTAGGATACAAAGATGGTGATGACAAAAACGAAATACTGCAGTGCTCCGATATTGTTGTTCAACTTTCTAGATTTGAGCAAGGGGCTTGGGCACCAATGGAAGGTGTATTAAGTAAAACCCCAATAATTGTGACAGATCATACCGGAACTGGAGAGGACATAAAACGCTTAGATGCAGGTTATTTAGTAAAATTAGATAATGTTGACGACTTATGTAATAAAATAAATTACATACTGGATAATAAAGTAGAGGCTCAGAATAAAACCATAAGAGCACGCCAATATATAATTGATAATTTATCCATGGAAGCAAGAATGAATGAATACTTAGATGTCTATAAACGCGTAATTAATAAATAATAGAT
>CABYGA010000041.1 GCA_902518415.1 uncultured Pelagibacteraceae bacterium
CCTCAGCTTCAGCTTTTTTTGCACTTGAAGAACCTTCTCTTAACGCAACAACTACTTCACTTGCACCGGAATCATTCAAATTAAGTGCATGAGCATGTCCCTGGCTTCCATAACCATATATTGCTATTTTTTTGGATTTAATAAGATCTAAATTAGCGTCTTTTTCATAGTAAACTTTCATATAATCACCTTTACATTTTTTCTGTGCCACGGGCAATTGCCACAACACCTGTTCTAGATACCTCTGATAAACCAAGTGGCTTCATTAAGTCAATAAAAGCATCGATTTTTCTTGGAGAGCCATTTAATTCGAATACAAATGAGTCATGTGTAGTATCTATTACCCTGGCTCTGAAAACATCTGATAAACGCATAGACTCAACCCTTTTTTCGCCTGTAGATACAATTTTTACTAACGCCATTTCTCTTTCAATGCCTTGTTTTTCAAATGTTACATTTGCTGCTCTTTTAACAGGAACAATACGCTGCAGCTGACTTATCATTTTATTGACAGTTTGCTCAGTCCCTGGGGCCACAATTGTAATTCTTGAAATATGTTTTTCTGCATCGACTTCTGCCACAGTTAAACTGTCTATATTATAACCTCTTCCAGAAATTAAGCCTATAACCCTAGCTAAAACGCCTGGCTCATTATCAACTAACACTGATACTGTATGCTTTGAAACTATTTCACTCATTAAACTAAAACTTTACCTTCATCAGAAATTTCTTCTTTTTTTGTTTCGTCCCCAAGGAGCATTTCATTATGAGCCTTACCAGATGGTATCATTGGATAAACATTTTCATTCTGCTCAACAACACAGTCAAATATTACTGGACCATCATATTCGATCATTTCATTTATCGCTTTATCTAACTCATTAGGTTTTTGTACTCTTATACCTTTAGCGCCATAAGCTTCAGCTAGTTTAACAAAATCTGGCAATGCATCAGTATAACTATGGGAGTAACGTTTATCATGCAATAACTCTTGCCACTGTCTAACCATACCCATGTATTGATTATTAATAATAAATATTTTAACAGGGAGCTTATGTTGAATTGCTGTCGACATTTCTTGAATACACATCAAAATAGAAGCTTCACCCGCTATATCAATAACAAGTTTATCAGGATGAGCTACCTGTGCTCCAATAGCGGCAGGTAAACCAAAACCCATTGTTCCTAATCCTCCAGATGTTATCCATCTATTAGGCTTTGAAAATTTATAATATTGTGCAGCCCACATTTGATGCTGGCCAACTTCAGTTGTAACAAATACATCTTTATCCTTAGTTAAATCATACAGTCTTTGGATTGCGTATTGTGGTTTTATAGTATTTTTATCACTAGAGAATTTGAGTGAATCTTTTTCTTTCCATTTATCAATAGTTTTCCACCACTCCTTTAGAGGAGCCTTATTAATTTTATAAACTTTTGACTTCCATAATTTTATTGAGTCTTCTAACACATGAGCAACATCACCTATTAATGGCACATCAACTTTAACAATCTTGTTAATTGATGAAGGATCAATATCAATATGGATCTTTTTAGAATTTGGAGAAAAGTCGTCTATTTTTCCTGTTATTCTATCGTCAAATCTGGCTCCAATATTGATCATTAAGTCACATTCGTTCATAGCCATATTAGCCTCATATGTACCGTGCATGCCTAACATGCCAATAAACTGTGAGTCATCACCAGGATAAGCTCCTAATCCTTGTAACGTGGATGTAATTGGGAAACCAGTTAGCCGAACGAATTCTCTTAGTAATTGAACAGCTGCATTTCCAGAATTAATCACCCCTCCACCAGTATAAAAAATAGGTTTTTCAGCCTCTACAATTAATTTGAGTGCATCATCAATTTGATCAATATTTGCCTTTAATTTTGGTCTATACGATTTATGTTTTACAGTTTCAGGTCCTATATATGTTCCTGTCTGAAATTGAATATCTTTTGGTATATCAACTAAGACTGGTCCCGGCCTTCCACTTGAAGCAACATAAAAAGCTTCGTGCAGAATTCTAGAGAGATCGTTGATATCTTTAACAAGCCAATTGTGTTTTGTACAAGGTCTTGTGATACCTACAGCATCACATTCTTGAAAAGCATCAGTACCAATTAGGTGAGTGGGTACTTGCCCGCTTATACAAACAATTGGTATAGAGTCCATCATGGCATCAGTTAAACCTGTAACCGAGTTCGTAACTCCAGGTCCAGATGTGACAAGCATGACTCCAACTTTGCCACTTGATCTAG
>CABYGA010000042.1 GCA_902518415.1 uncultured Pelagibacteraceae bacterium
TAATGTCAACTCTTTTCCATCTTAAATCCTTAGTTGTCTTTACATTAATTCCTTTGTTAAAGTTATCATTATGAAAATTAGAAGGTGCATTTTTACCTATAATGACAATTGAACTTTTTGAATTTTTAGGAAATTTAAAATCTCTACTAGCAACGCCACGAGTTACTTGCAGATATATAAGGCCGTCATTTATTAAGTTTCTTTTTATAATTTCTCTGATATGAAATTTGTAAGATTTTTTTTGTATCGGAGAAGGAATTTTTAACTCATCAAGTGATCTATATAGTCTTTTAATATGCCCATCATAATCTACAATTTTGCTATCTAGTATAGCGAATACTTCATATACGCCATCTGCAAATTGATACCCTCTGTCCTCAATGTGTACTTTGGAATTAATAAATTCCTCATATTCTCCATTTACAAATGCTTCTCTACTCATTAATACTCACCTCTTACCTGAAATAGGTCCTCTGCTTTTTTTATATCGTCAGACATACATAAAAACAAAATTTCATCATATATTTCAATTTTTGTTTCTTTGTCAGGTATTATTATTTGGTTTTCTTTCTTAATTAAGCCTACTCTTAGACCATTCGGAAAATCAGCATCTTCTATAGTTTTATTAATTAATTTTGAACTTTTGAGTACCTGAGCGTGAATAATTTCAGCTTGATTATTGTCGATAGCAAAAACAGACTCAATTTTGCCTTTATGTATGTGCTTCAGTATTTTAGATACTGTGATTTTTCTTGGGTCAACTACCTTGCTTATTCCTAAAACATCTTTTAATTTGTTATATTCCGAATTATTAACAATAATTATTGATTCACACTTATTTTTTCTTGCTACTGCGGAAATAATAATATTAGTTTCATCATCATTTGTCAGTGCTAATAGCAAATCAGCGTCTTTAATATTTGCTTCATCAAGTAAATCTTGATCTAAACCATCTCCATTTAAAACCAACGAACTAGATAACTGATCAGCAATATACCTAGATCTATCTTCATTATTTTCAACTATACTTACAGAAATATCTGATTGATACTTTTCTAAATCTTTTGCTAAATTAAAACCAATGTTTCCACCACCAATAATTATTATTTTTTTAATTGGTTTTTCATCGTGTCCAAAAGCACTCATTGTTCTTTTAACATGATTTTTGTCTACTAATATATATACATGGTCACTCTTTATTAATTTATCTTGTTTTTTTGGTATAAAAAGTTTTTCGTCCCTACTAATCCCCAATATAGACGCTCTTAGGTTTTTTTTAGAGTCTGAATTTTCCTGAAATAATTCGTGTATACTAATTAAGCTTGTATCAATAAGAGGACATTTGTCATCTATCACTAAGCTTAATAATTCAATTTCATCATTTAAAAAAGGCACAACGTCGTATGCACCTGGTGCTTTCAATTGCCTTTCAATTGACCTAGCAACTTCTAATTCAGGGCTTATTATTAGATCAATTGGCATGTTGTCGGCATTATACAAATCTCTCCAAATTGGATTAAGAAAGTCTTCTGTTCGTAACCTTGCAATTTTACGTGGAATTTTAAAAAATGTATGTGCCATCTGACATGCAACCATATTAATTTCATCCTGAAGTGTCACAGCAATAATCATATCGCTATCCTCAGCACCCGCATTTTTTAAAACAGATGGATTAGAAGCCGAACCTATAATTGTTTTTATATCAATTTTCTCTCTTAAATCATCTATTAACTTCGATGAGCTATCTATAACAGTAACGTCACTACCCTGCTCAACTAAATGCTTGGCAATACTTGTCCCAACTTTCCCAGCGCCGCATATAATAATCTTCATTTATTTATCTTCTTCTGTTATGCCTAATTGTTTTAATTTCCTATGAAGAGCAGATCTTTCCATACCTATAAATGCGGCTGTTTTAGATATGTTTCCATCGAATCTATTTATCTGAGAAAGGAGATAATTTTTTTCAAAAATTTTACGAGCATTTCGCAACGGCAATGAAATTACGTTTTTATTTTGTATATAATCTACACTTTTATTCTCAGTACTATCGTCATATTTATCACCTAATATTACATATCTTTCAATTACGTTTCTTAATTCTCGTATATTACCAGGCCAATTGTAGTGAGCATATTTAGCTTTTATTA